>CBDUHU010000077.1:0-10359 GCA_965366725.1 uncultured Kangiellaceae bacterium | reverse complement strand
CGTCCGTGCTCTTGTGAAAAAAGCTGAATAATCAGGCTCGATTCTTGAAAAGGTCGGGAGTGCAAAACAAATGCGGTTGTCTGAAGTTGGCTTTGTTTCATTTTGAGCACGCCCTCCAACTAGAATAAAATAAAGAACCTCAAGGCGTTTTATTCTTCACTATAGTCATCAAAACCAAGCGAGCGTAGTGCTCTTTCATCATCTGCCCAACCATCTTTAACTTTGACCCATAACTCAAGAAAAACTTTCTGGCCGAATAAACGTTTTATGTCTTTACGTGCATCAGTACCAACCTGCTTAAGTCTTTTGCCGCCTTTACCGATAACAATCGATTTTTGCCCATTACGCTCAACCAGAATCAGTCCATTAATTCTTAAAAGCCCCTCCTCATCTGTTTTAAACTGTTCAATTTCTACCGTAATCGAATAGGGAAGTTCATCCCCCAGCTGACGAATCAACTTCTCACGAATGATTTCTGCTACCAAAAATCGCTCACTTCTATCGGTATAATAATCTTCAGGAAAAACAAAATCTGACTCAGGCATTGCTTTAATCAACAAGCTTTTTAATTCTTCAACCTGTAAACCTTTTAAAGCTGAACCAGGAATAATCTGAGCAAAATCATGGCGTGAAGCCAAATCTTGCAACTGAGGCAACAATGCCTCCTTGTCAGAAACCTGGTCCACTTTATTGATAAATAAAATAATTGGGCGTTTACTTGCCTTCAAATGCTCTAACACCAGCTGATCATCTTCAGTCCATCGATTTGGTTCAACGACAAATACTACAATATCAACATCATTAATTGAACTTGAAGCAGCTCTGTTCATCAACCGATTGATCGCTCGCGCCTCTTTCTTATGAAGACCTGGCGTATCAACATAAATTAGCTGGGTATTATCAAAGCTGTCAATCCCCATAATCCGGTGACGAGTGGTCTGTGGCTTACGAGAAGTGATACTTAATTTTTGGCCGAGCAAGCGGTTAAGCAAAGTCGATTTGCCAACATTTGGGCGGCCAACAAATGCTACGAAACCACAATGTGTTTCGCTCTGTTTTTTAACCATTGGAAATTTTCTCCATTATTTTGGTGGCAGCATCTTGTTCTGCTTTGCGTCGACTAAAACCTTGCCCTTCACTTTCCAGTCCTTTGTAATTAACACGACAACTGACCCAATAAACCTTTGCATGATCTTTTCCACTGGAACGAATTACCTGATAAACAGGCGTTTCCACATTACGTGCCTGAAGCCATTCCTGTAGTCGTGTTTTTGGATCTTTTTGTGCCATTTCCAATGATAAAGTTGACAGTTTTTTATGATAAAGATTAAGAATAAACTTCTTTGTAGTGACAAAGTCACTATCCAGATAAACAGCGCCAATAATCGCTTCAAAAGCATCAGATAAAATAGATGCCCTTCTAAAACCACCACTTTTTAATTCCCCACTACCTAAGCGGAGAAAATCACCTATATCTAGTTCTTGAGCTAATTCAAATAAAGCTTTTTCTTTAACCAGAAAAGCTCTCAGACGACTCAGTTGACCTTCATCGGCATCTGGAAATTGTTGAAAAAGTTGATGTGCGATAACATTACCCAAAATTGCATCGCCTAAAAACTCTAGTCGTTCATTATGATTACTACTGGCAGAACGATGAGTCAGAGCAGTCTCTAACTGTTTAATATCCGCAAACGTGTAGCTTATTTTCTTCTGTAATATTTTAAGGTTAGGTAATGGCGACATAAAATCTATTTGCTAGAACGAATCTCTTCTTTGAAATCAACAACGACAGAAATATTGGCTAATACATTTGCTTTAGCCGCATAGTCAACCATTAAATATTTCTCACCTGACTTTTCTCTTTTAATCGAAATAGCATTTTTTTCGAGATTTCGAATACCATCAATAAGCAGTCGACTATTAATGGTCTTGATCACACTCTTGCGAGTCATACTTTTAAAATCTGCACGATTAACGACTTCCTGCATGGAACCGGTAATAAATTTATGATCCAGGTAGATCCCACCAACTACAAAACTCAGGTATATGAGAAAGCCAACCATGAGTCCAACAGACAAAGTAGTCCACATCGTGGCTCCGCGTTGATATTGATGCATCATTCAGGCTCCTATTTTATTTTCCATTCAATATTAATGATAGCATAGGCCCTACTCTATAGCGCCTATTCTACCGATATCAATTCCTGTAGGCACCCAGCTTACCCACTTATTATTAAACTCAAAATCAAGATGTAACCAGATAGAAACAGCTTCACCGACCAGATTTTCTTCTGGAACAAAAGAGTACTTTTGCCAATAACGTCCATCATGACTATTGTCACGATTATCACCCATTACAAAATAGTGACCCGCTGGCACTTTAAAAACCTGATCTCTCGGTTTACCTTTTTCGGCCTCTCTGATGGACGGGGTAATTAATATATGATGTTCTTTGCCGTCAATCACTTCGACAAACTCATTATTCATGCGTCCCTGACCTGTTTTGGGATTCCTATCCAGATATCCATTACCAGGAACCAGTTTACGCTGAATTTTTCTTTTTTCCGGACATTCTACTACTGGCGTATCGCTTGAACAGAAAGGAATTAAATATAGTTCCTTATGGCGAGTGTGAATAACTGTATCTCCAGGAATACCAATTACTCGCTTTATATAGTCTTCATGGGGTGGATGAGGCGCTCTGAAAACCGCAACATCGCCTCTTTCAGGCAAACCAACTTCAACAACTTTTTTTGAAGTAACCGGTAAACGTAAACCATAGTTGTACTTGTTAACCAGAATAAAATCGCCTTCGGTTAAAGTTGGTTTCATTGATGCTGAAGGAATTTGAAACGGCTCGTATAAAAATGAGCGTAAAACCACTATAAACAAGAGAATTGGAAAAAATGATTTCGCATAATCAACATAAACCGGTTCGCGAGTTACTGCTTCAATTGCTTCTTCCGCTGGTTCTTTATTTTGCTGGTAGAGGTTAGCGAGCGCCTGATTGCGCTTTTTTCCCGCAGTCAGTGCGTCAATTAACCAAATGACACCTGTTACCGCAGTTAAGATAACCAAAATTAATCCATAATAACTACTCATTTATTCTCACTCATGTTTAATGTTAATCGCTGAAAGCATGGTTTTAGTATGACCATCAACTTGTCGAGATTATTCTTTTCCTACCTGCAATACTGCCAAAAATGCTTCTTGTGGTATTTCCACGCGACCAACCTGTTTCATGCGCTTTTTACCCGCTTTTTGCTTTTCAAGTAATTTTTTCTTTCGAGTCATATCACCACCATAACATTTAGCGGTAACATTTTTACGCAGAGCTTTAACCGTTGAACGAGCAACTACCTGGTTCCCAATAGCAGCCTGTATTGCAACTTCAAACATCTGTCTTGGAATAAGCTCTTTCATTTTACTGACTAGCTCTCGTCCGCGATATTGAGCCTGATCTTTATGCACAATAATTGCCAGGGCATCAACTTTATCACCATTAATCAAAACGTCCAAACGGACTAACTCAGCCATCTGAAAACGTTTAAAATTGTAATCGAGTGAAGCGTATCCGCGACTGACTGACTTGAGCCTATCAAAAAAATCTAAAACAACTTCGTTCATAGGTAAATCATAGGATAATGAAACTTGAGTACCAACATACTCCATTCTAGTTTGCACGCCTCTTTTTTCAATACAAAGCGTGATCACACTCCCCAGATGTTCTTGTGGAACGAGAATATTAGCCTCAACTATCGGCTCTCTCATTTCTTCAACTTCATTAGGCTCGGGTAAACGTGCGGGATTATCAACGTATATAGTACCGCCTTTCACCGTCACAACCTCAAATACTACCGTTGGTGCGGTCGTTATCAGGTCCAGATCATATTCTCGTTCCAGTCGTTCCTGAATGATCTCCATATGCAACATGCCCAGAAAGCCGCAACGAAAGCCAAAACCAAGCGCTTGTGAATTCTCAGGTTCAAAGAACAGTGATGCATCGTTTAGACTTAACTTAGCCAGCGCATCTCTGAAAGCGGCATAATCATCTGAAGATACAGGAAATAAACCTGCGTATACCTGAGGCTTAACCTTTTTGAACCCGGGTAATACCTGTTCAGAAGGTGCTCGACTTAGCGTCAGTGTATCCCCCACTGGCGCACCGAGAATATCCTTAATGCCAGCAATCACATAACCAACCTCGCCTGCTTTTAGTTCAGGCAAATCAGTTCTCGTAGGAGTGAATATCCCGACAAAATCCACTAGATGAGATTTTCCTGTGGACATAACCTGCATTTTTTCACCTTGCTTTAAGGTACCTTCTACTACTCGTACTAAAGATACCACTCCAAGGTAGTTGTCAAACCAGGAATCAATAATTAATGCTTGTAGGGGTGCAGAAGGATCGCCGACTGGTGCTGGAATTTTTTCAACCAGCTCTTCTAATAGTTCATCAATACCAATACCAGTTTTCGCACTACATTGGACGGCATCCATCGCCTCAAGCCCAATGATGTCTTCAATTTCTTGTGCAACTCTGTCTGGATCTGCCTGTGGGAGATCGATTTTATTAAGTACCGGTATTACCTCAAGATCTTGTTCTATTGCGGTATAACAATTAGCTAATGTTTGTGCTTCGACCCCTTGACCGGCATCAACCACTAACAATGCCCCTTCACAAGCAGCCAAAGAACGCGACACTTCGTAAGAAAAGTCAACGTGGCCTGGAGTATCGATAAAGTTTAACTGGTAGTCATTGCCATCCTTTGCTTTATAGGTCAGGGTGACGCTTTGAGCTTTGATGGTAATACCTCGCTCTCTTTCCAGATCCATAGAATCAAGGACTTGCGCTGACATTTCCCGCTCCGACAAGCCACCACAAACCTGAATTAACCGGTCAGACAGGGTTGATTTGCCATGATCGATATGGGCGATGATAGAAAAATTACGAATATATTGGGTATACGACATAGGAAAAACTATCTTGCGCTTTGATGTATGTTCAAAAAGGGGCGAATTGTACCCTATTTTGGTTAAAAAGGTGTGCTTTTTGTTATTAATCCTGAACTCAAGCGGCTTGAATTGGATAGACCGCTTTTGTTTTGGCTATTTTAGTGATTAGAGTTAGCCTCAAAAAACTAACTGGTTTAGCAAAAAAACGAAGTCTATCAATCTAATAAAGTTGCTTTTCAATAGGCTCCCGTATTCTTAATAGTCTGTTTTATAAAGGTTTATTATTTAAATTTCAAATATAAGGCTAACTCAGTATTTCAACCTGACAAAATCAGATCTTAAATTTTCCAACCAGTTCAGCCAATTTGTGAATATCTTCACTTTGTAACCTGGTGCCCGACTGAACCTGAGCTATTTGCTCAGCCGTTTCTTCCGCAAGCTTTCTGATCCCGGTCGCTCTTTCAGTGATTTCTTTAGACGCCCTGGCCTGTTCTCCTGTGGAGCCTGCTATTTCTGTCGACTGACTTTTAATTTCGCTAATTGCCAGCGCAATACTTGCCAGCACTTGCTGAACCATGGTGGATTTTTCAACACCAATATTGGCATGTTCCTTTCCTTTGAGCATCGCAGATACTGCTTCTGATGCATTTGTCTGTAGTCCTTCTATAATTCGATTAATAGACTCGGTCGATTCCTGAGTACGACTAGCCAATGAACGTACCTCATCGGCAACAACCGCAAAACCTCGCCCTTGATCGCCAGCTCTGGCAGCTTCAATAGCCGCATTTAACGCCAGTAGGTTAGTTTGTTCAGCAATACTTTGAATAACTTCAAGGACTTCACCTATTTTAGCGCTATCCTGATTGAGGTTATCAACGACTTCTGAAGCTTTATTAATACTCTCAGCTAAAGTGCGAATACTTTCCCCTGCTTGCTCAACCACACCAACCCCTTTAGAAACCTGTTTTTCAGCTTCATCAGCAAATGCAGATGCTGCGGTTGAATTTTGCGAAACACTATCGACAGAAAAACTCAACTGTTCAGCAGAAGTCGCGACAATGTCAGTCGACTCTCGTTGCAATTCAGCTTTTTTTGCCGTCAGGTTGGTAATTGAAGTAACCACCTCGGCGCTTTCATAGAGTTCGTCGACTGTCTCTTTATTGAGTTTAATGATCCCGTGAATTCTCTCAATGAATATATTAAACTGATGTGCGAATTCTCCGACTTCATTCTGACTCTCGACCGCTATTCGGCGGGTTAAATCACCTTCACCATGCGCAACATCGAAAATAGCAGCAACCACCCTCTTTAGCGGGGCAACCATCCTGTAGCTGACTAACCAGACAGTAATGGTGATACTCACCAAAATTACTAAAATAGCCAATATAGAATTCTGCACGCTATCCTGAATAGGTTGATCAATCATTGAATGAGGCACAATAATTCCCGCTACCCAATCAACGAAGGGTCTATCCATAGAAATACGCTCAAAAGCTGCTATCTGCTTTTCACCCTGCCAGCGGAGTTCAACCAATCCGTTGTCAACAGATTGTATTTGTTGCTTAAGCCGCGCGAATCCATTGGCGTCAGCCAATAATTGGTCAACTTGAGCAATATCAGTATCATCCTTAATCTGCTTTGACCCAGTTGGAAAGAGAATGATTCGTCCATCTCGGTTGATGATAAATGGAGTGCCTTGGCCCTGGTACTTCAGCTGTGCGGCAATTGTCTGCTCAATCGTCGACAGCAATATATCGACTCCAGCAATACCAATTAACTCCCCTGATGGTGAGTAAACTGTTCTCTTAACCGATGAAACTGTTGTTTTATCAACAATGTCGATTTCCGGTTGGGTGATAAACAAACGGTCCATTCGCACTGCTTCCCCCCACCAGGGTCTCTTGGTTGCATAATAATTACCATCACCCGAATACCTTTCATTAGCACTATCAAAATACTCTCCCGTTGCAGCACTGGCAAAGAATACAGCTTTGGTATTTGGATCTCTTTTCTGCAGGTTTTTAAACCACTGAATAATTTGAGGATACTCGTTGTCTCCTTGAAGATCTTTTTCCCTTTCACGGTAATGATCAAACCATGTAATCAACTGTGGCGATGCCACCATTGAATCAACTACTTCACCATGTTTTGCAATAAAAGATTTAATTTTAGAAGCTTGTAGGGTAAGAGCGTTCACCAGGCCTTCCTGAATACCAGCCCGAGTATCATTTGTCACTTTATTGATATACACAAAAGAGGTAACGGTCAGAATTAAAGCTAATGCAATATTTAATAACACCACTAATTCAGTACGAACTGAGCTAAATTTAAACATGATTTGACACCTACTCTGCAAGTTTATTTCAGGTAATTGTTCAACGTTTAAAAGACAAGTAGGCCCTAAATATTGCTATAACCTAAAAATATTTAGCAGGCTTAGAACTAGCTTCCATTTAGCGAATTGATTTTAACTAAGACGACTTACCTCAATTATGAATATAGGAAAAAAACAGAGGTTCTACAAACTTTCATTAAGATATAATCAATTTATCAATCAGTTTCAGATAGTTTTTGATCGTCTGTGGAGCGCGGTATTTTTCAAGATTAATTCTGCACGGCTCATTAAGGCCCAACACTTCAATGAGTTTGTTAGCGACACTCTGAGCTTCATTTCTCTCTGTACCCTTAACCGAGTAGAGAAATTGCCCCGGAATATATTCGGGGTAGGCAACTCGGTCAGGAGCAACCGGAGTACAGCCATGACTGATTGCCTGCTGTAGACTCAACCCTTGAAAATCATGCAAAGCTGTCGAGACGACAACATCAGAGCTTGCTAATATTTGCCGATAGCGTTCAGTAGACTGAAAGCCAAAAGTCTCAATTTCATCGGCAAAATCACTTTCTGCATCGTTAAAACAAGAAGGAATTTTTCTAAATGACTGGCCTAAAACATGAAGCTTAAAACGAATCTCTCGTTCCTTCAGAATAGCTAACGCCGCAAAAAATACTTCAGGTTGTTTGTCATATTCCCAGCGATGATTCCAAAGGATTTGAGGAGTAGTTTGCAGATGATCTTTTTGTTCAGATAGTGGTTCCTCGTTACTATTTTCAGCTTGAGTTTCAGGAAAAACAATCGGCACTGGAATAACGCTGGATTTTTCAATTAACTGTTCAACAACATGAGTGTTTTTATTTCCAGGAAGTCGTCTAAATAACTCAGTGGCTCCCTGGTGAAAAGTTTCAGCGTTGTAGCGAGAATTAAAAACAATGCAATCTGCGCATAATGCGGAATAAATACTGGTTAATTGTGCATTAACAATATTAGGCTGGGCGCTTGATACAGGATATACAAACTGGTTTTCATGGAAATAAACTATCGTAGGAATATTCGCAAGTGAGGGTACAAACCCCCTTAAACTAGCCAGATCAACCATAGAAGTAGCAATTACAATATCAAAATCTCCAGATATCTCATTTTGAAATTGAAAAGCAAATTCCAGACTACTTCCGCGCACTCTCCATGAAAAATGCCGATCAGGCAATGCCAACTGAACCCATTCAAACTGGGTAAGTTGTTCGGCTAATAATCGTCGCCAATAACGATGGCTGGCCGCATCATATCCTGATAATAATAGAATTCGTTTTTTTCTCTCGGCTTTATCTGAGTTCAGGGGCATATTAATCGGCAGGGCTCTGCGAAGTCGTTATTTGTCAGTTTACCTCTCGGTAACGGAATTTCAAGTCACATGTAACTAATCCGCTTACTTACTTAAAATTCTAGCCAGATCTCTGGTTGGCTGCTAAAATATATTACTTTCAAAGAGATACTCTTGCATGTTTCGCTTTGTTGTTATTTTCTGACCTTAATGCTGTCGCTATGATTTAAGCAGAAAAACAAATGGATATTGTCAAGGTCTGAGTTTCTCTCCTTTTTTATAACATGATAATTTATCGGGGATATGATTATGCATAAGGTGTTTTTGGTACTACTCGCAACGGCCATTTTTGGTTCAGCCAATGTTGCGGCGGAAGATGATTCTGGAACAGGCTTTTATGGCGAGCTTGGTTACAATTGGTTTCGAGTAGATGATAAGCGTGTATTTGACGACTCAGATGATGTTTACTTAGGTTTAGGTTATCAGTTTGACAAGCATTGGGCTGCAGACTTTAAGTATAGCGAAGCAGATTATGACTGGAAATTTCCATCAACATTATCCGATGATCTAACTTATTACAGCCTTAGCGCTGTTTATCGCCTACAACCACGAACAGAAAGCTCTTTCTTCTGGAAAGCTGGTCTTGGTCGCCTTGAATTTGGTGATAATAGCGAAGGTGGTGCAAATTTCATATTTGGTGCAGGTTATGAGCAACAGCTAAGCAATAAGTTCTCATTAGTTCTCGGTATGGATGCAGCTTATATTAATCGTTCTGATAGCTTCCTGGATTATATCCCTTATGTTGGCGTTAACTACTTCTTCGGAACGCCAGCTCATCCTAAACCTCCAATTGCAACTGCCGCCAAAGATTCAGACAATGATGGTGTTTCTGATGCCAATGATCGTTGCCCGAATACCGCAGCCGGTAGAACAGTTGATAGTCGTGGTTGTGAATTAGACTCTGATAACGATGGTGTGGTTGATTATGCTGATCAGTGCCCGCGTACACCAGCAGGTGCTAAAGTTGACTCAAAAGGCTGTCGAATTGTTTTAACTGAAGATGTATCAATTGCGCTTAATGTAACTTTTGCCAATGACAGTAATGCAATATCGGCTGACTTCCATAATGAAATCAATAAAGTTGCAGAGTTTATGCGTCGTTACCCAGATACTAACGTTGTGATCGAAGGTCACACTGATAGTCGTGGTGCTGCAAGTTATAACCAAAAACTGTCGCAAAAACGCGCTAATGCAGTTATGGCTTATCTGACAGACAAATTATCAATTTCATCTTCTCGCGTGAGTGCTATTGGTAAAGGCGAATCTTCTCCGATAGCTGATAATGCAACAGCAGAAGGTCGCGCAATTAACCGTCGTGTACAAGCAGAAATTAAAACCAGCGTTTCAAAACCACAATAAACTTCCAGACGGCGCCTCTGATGAGGCGTCGACGTTTAATGAAAGGATAAAATGATGGATTTTTCTCAAGACTCATTTCAACGACTCATAGAAGATTATGCTATTCCTTATGGGCTCAATTTACTTTTTGCCATTGTTATTTTTATTGTTGGTAGAATAATAGTTAAATTGATCACTAATTTAGCGAAGAAAATTCTAGGTAAAGCCAAAGTTGATAATATTTTAATTGATTTTGTATCAGGTATTATCAGCAGTTTGTTAATGCTTTTTGTTATTATTGCTTCGCTAGGACAACTGGGTGTTGATACAACCTCTCTGGTTGCATTAAT
>CBDUHU010000076.1:0-10364 GCA_965366725.1 uncultured Kangiellaceae bacterium | reverse complement strand
AAGATGCGTCAATTTCTTTTTCTTCCTTCAGCCTGCTAATCGACTCTAATTTTGAAGCGGTCTGTTGCAATTCCAACCCGCTCAAGTTAGCTGCAACCCCTTTGATTGCATGGGCAATTTTCTCAATCTCCAAAAATTCTCTATCACGGCAATATGTTTCGATCAAATTGAATCTTTCCGGCATTTCCGTACCAAATGACCTGATCAATTTGATCAATAACTTTTCTTTGCCCATCAGTCTCTTTAAAACAGTACTTATTTGCCAAACAGAGTCATCTTTTTCTCCCCCATGGGATAGCTTATTAATCGCCTCTTTTCCATTGCTCAAATTCAATTCATCATTAGCATAATCAACTCTATCTGGAATCAAGTGCGGCTTCCCTGGCTTATTTTTGTTAATAGGTAACCATTGTTTAAGTTTCTGATAAACAACAGGAGGCTCGAGTGGTTTGGCGATATAATCAGACATACCAGCCAAAAGGCACTTCTCACGATCTCCATCCATCGCATTGGCAGTCATTGCTATTATGATTAAGTCTTTACTGCCCCTTCCAGCACTACCTTCTCTGATCCTTCTGGTTGTTTCATAACCATCCATTTCCGGCATTTGGCAATCCATAAATACCAGATCATAATGACCACTAGCTGTCGATAAATTGATTAAATTGAGAGCCTCCAGGCCGTTATGTGCGACTTCAGCATTCACACCATACTCAGCTAATATACCAAGCACTACTTGCTGATTAATTTGATTATCTTCAACAATCAATACTTTCGATCCCGAAAATTCTGCTCTGGTGGTCTCTGAATTAAAACTATCTGCTTTTAAATTATTAGAAATTGCATGAATATTATCCTGCTGTGTTGAAGTAAAAATCCTGGCAGGAATTTTTTTTGTGGAAAAAATTGTTGATAGACTGGCTAACAAGTCATCAACAGTAACCGGCTTGGAAAAATAATAATTTATATCAAGCTCAAGTAGTTGTTTTTTATCGTACTGATATCTGATTGGAGCCATCAAGACTAAGTTAGTTGCTTTAAGATTAGAATTGTCTCGAACCTTTCTGCATAATTCAAAATACTTAGAATTTTCGCTTTTCACATTAATCAGAATAATATCGAATCGGTTAACGTTTTTTTGTTTTTCATTACTCAAAGAACCGATTCCGCATAACCGGATGGCTTCTTGACAAGATTTTGCCGAAAAGGTGTTCACCCCCCATTTTTTTAACTGTGCCGAAATAGTATTTTGACATTCATCAATTTCATCAACCAGCAATAGATTCAATCCATGACAATTATCAACCGGTTCTACTGGACTGCTCTCTTGACTACATCCTAAAGGAATAGAGAATATAAATTCGCTTCCTTGACCAACTTCACTGGTAACACTGATGGTTCCATTCATTAACTCAACCAGCTTCTTACAGATTGATAAACCTAATCCGGTGCCACCATACTCACGGGTTGTGGAAGTATCTACCTGAGTAAAGCGTTCAAATAAACTGACTAGTTTATCTTCAGGAATACCAATACCACTATCATTCACAGAACAAGTAAAGGAGAATCCCCCATTTTCTCGATATAGTTTCCCGGTTACAACTATTCTTCCCTTATGAGTAAACTTAACCCCATTTCCGACCAAATTAGTCAATATCTGGCGAACTCTAACGGGGTCGCCAGATACTTTAGTTTGATTAATCTCAGAGGTATCCAGAATAATTTCGATCCCCTTATCCTGTGCCGTTAATGCCAAGGTTTCAATAACTTCTCCTAGCATCCTGGATAAATTAAAATCAACGACTTCTAATTCAAGCTTACCTGATTCAACCTTAGAAAAATCAAGAATGTCATTTATCAGATATAACAACGATTGCGCGCTCGATTTAGCGAGCATTGCTTTATGTTGTTGTTCTTTTGTAAGTTGACTATTAAGTAACAGCTCTAACATCCCAATAATTCCATTCATAGGTGTCCTGATTTCATGACTCATACTCGCCAAAAAATCACTCTTTAGCTGACTATTTTGTTGCGCAGCCTGAGAAGCTTCATTTAGCAAATCACGGGCGTTTTCCTGAACGATAGCCGCGGAAAATAAATCACCAATATCCTTTAGCATCTGTAATTGTGGCAAGCTAGACTCAGGATTATCCTCAGTGTAAAGAACAAGCACACCAAATTGACTTTCTTTTTCAAAATTATAATACGTCAGAGGTATTACATAATTGCCGCTATTAGTTTCGTTCTCGCTTTCACCCAGGATCTGTTCGCATTTTTTTATTACTGTTATTTCTTTTGAATGAATAGCATCCCAGCAATATTTTTCGTCACGAAAGTAAGTTTTTTCAAATGACCCATGATAAACTTGTAATCGAAGCTCCTCCTCCTCATCATCCAATAAAAAAATACCAATTTTTTTTCTTTTTGATAGAAAGTCTAATTTTAACATTTCGTTCAAAGCAAGTTCAAAACGATGAGTAAGTGTACTATTGGTTGACAGTATTCGAGATATTGAAAACTTAATCTGAATAATTTGATGCTGCTGGCGTTGAAGATCTTCAACCTGCTTACGTTGAGTAATATCTCTTACCAGAGCAGTAAAATATCTTTCTTCGCCAATTATGGCCTCTGTCACAGTTAGTTCAAGTGAAAAAATTTGTCCGGATTTATGTTGTCCTTTAACATCAACACCTTTAGGGAGATTTGTCTTTCTATTTAGACAGTTTAAAAAACCGATAGTATGTTCATTATGAAACTCCTCGGGTATCAACATTGTAACATTCTTTCCAACTGCTTCTGTTTCGTCAAAGCCAAATATTGTTTGCGCTGCCGGATTATATGCCTGGATAACCCCTGAAACATTCAAAGTTACAATTCCATCAGCTACAGAATGATAAATCCCCCTTGAGATCGCCTCATTTCGCGCTAAAGTTAACTCATTTTTCTTTCTCTCGCCAATATCTAATAATGTTCCAATCATTCTGACTGACCGATTTTGACTTTCCTGCTTAATTAACTTTCCACTTTCAAGAACCCATATCCACGAACCATCTTTTCGTTTCATTCTGAATTCGCAGTCATATTTTTTTATTTTACCAGCAAGGTAATCATTAATATTTTTACTATAACTGTCACGGTCGTCAGAATGTAGTAATGACGTCTTAAAAGACATAGAAAGCTTCTTGTTTTCTTCATAGTCCAGGCCAAGAATTTCAAACCACCGGTTATTACATAAAAGGATATCTGTAGAAAGTTCCAAGTCCCAAAATCCAACTTCCGTACTTTCAATCACTAACTCTAATTGACGAGCAGTCTCAGCTAGTTCGAATTCATTACGCCGTCTTATTGCTAACATATCGTTAAATGAATCTGCCAGCAAACCTATTTCATCATGTGACTTTATATTGACAACATAATCACTACCACCTGCAGCCACTCTCATTGATGCATGCGCCAACTTGAGTATTGGCTCTACAATATGTCGCGCATTTAAAATAGCGATGATAATAATCAATGGAATTGCGATCAATATAAGAACAATCGTTATTTTAGCTAACAACCTTGCATTCGCCAGTGCAACATCTCTATTGATTTCACCAATCAGAAACCAATCTACACTGCCAATTTTTAACTTCTGAAAAGTTGATATCACTTGACTTCCGGTAACTCCGCGATAATCTACTGTCTTATCATAAATCCGTCCCCCTGAAATACCCTCATCATAATCATTGCGCCAGTAGGCTATTTTTTCCTCATCAAGCTGCACATTCAATACAGAGTCCCAATTGTCATTTATAGGTGAACGTAAATAGCCATCCGCGCCAACAATATAATGGTTAGACGCTTTTTCTAGTGCCGAAAACTCTGTCACCAGATTAAATATTCTATCTAACTTTAGCTGTACGGCAATAACACCAGTTTTCTTACCTGACTTATCAAATATCGGCGCTGATATAAAGCTGGAAAAAAGATGTGACTGATGACGACGAACGATATCAGAAAATATTATTCCTTCTGAATTTCGCATCTGGCTAAAAGACTCTGATAATGGCGAATTTGAATATAAGCTGCTTTTCAGGTTTTTACCAACAGCATTAGTGTTGCTAACTGAATATAATATATTGCCATCAATATCAATAAGAAAGAGGTCGTATATATAATCGTAGCCTGTTGATAAGCGTCTATATCGCTCGTTAGACAAGCCAGTTAACTTAATCCACTGTTCACTTTTCACAAACTCATTGAGGGGTAGCTCGGATTTTTTCCAACTAACGACTAATTGATTAAGAAACTCAGAATTTTCCGGCAACCTGGACTGATAATTCAAGTCCATAAATCGATAATCAAACCAGTTTCTAATATACTGACTGATTAAACTTGTTGACTCATTTAATTTTTTTAGCGCTTCGTCATGAAGAAACTTGTTTGCCTGTAAGTAACTGATCCAACATATAATAGTTACAGGCAACAAGGCCATTATGACAAACCAGAGAGTTAATCGTTTAGATAATTTTTTCCCATTTATAAAAAACAAGCGCTTAGTTATATTTTTCAAAAAGTTCGCTACTTGCATTTTATGCCTGTGCTCGTTAACTAAAACAACTTAGCATTAAACATTAGATAAAAGCTCGCTGAGTAACTTTGTCATAATCTGTTTATATTCACGCTCTTTTTCGAGGCTGGTATCAAAAATTCTGGAAGATTCTTTGGTCGCAAGAATAATATGTTCAAGAAGAACTTTTTCTTCCTCTTCTAACAAATTAAACTGGATGATATCAGAACTGATATTGGCTTCCATTTTCAGAATAACTTCTTCGAATTTTTGTGAAAGCTCAACATTATCATTTTCAATTTCCATTACCATGTTTGCAATCGTGTCAGCTGCAACTTTTAACGTTATTGCTTTTTTCTTATTACTTTCTTCAATAAGTAACGATTTCACTCTCGCTTCAACACCATTAAGTAGAATGCAAAGCTGGTCTTTTAGTACACCATATCGAGCTTCATCATCTACCGGCATATTCCTCACTAGCACAGAAAAACTCTGATAATTAAAAAAAGTGCGATTTTTCCAACTAAATATTCTTGGTTGATCTTTAAAGGCGGTTAATATTTTTCTTTCCAGTGGTTTATCGGTTTCATCATCACTAAAATAACGAGTTGTATTAGTAAAGAACATAACACTTGATTTTAACGAAAATTTTGAGATTGCTTCTAACAATAATTTGGCCAGTGACTGAAAACTTGATGCTGAATAACTTTCCTCATGAAATCTCAGTATTTCGCCAATTTCAGAGCTTGTTGTCATGGCTTCGAAAACCATTTTGTGAGCACTGTTTATTTGTTCTTGTTGCTGCAATTTTTGCTTCGCCAATCCAATATACTGTCGAAGCTTAATTGCCAATTCTTTCAAACGAACTGGTTTTGATAGAAATTCGTTAGCGCCAACGTCATAGGCCATCAATATATCTTCATCAGCTACTTTCCCTGAAATGAAAATAACCGGTACATCCGCCCCAAGATAATCATCTCTAAGCAAGCGACAAGCTTGATAACCATCAACTCCCGGCATCATCACATCTAAAAGAACTGCATGCGGTAATTCTATGCATCGTTTTTTTATGTCTTCAATTCCATTTTCTGGAAATTTCTCATAATGAATAACCGAGTAACCTTGTTCTTCGAAAAATTCAACAAATAGCTGAGCTGCTTCTTCGTCATCTTCAAAATAAAGAATATTACCTGTACTTACACGATCTACCATCATAAATTCCAAAGCTGTTTCACTTTCAGCAATATCTGATTTTCGATATGCTCTCTATTAATATAGACATATTTCCCTGATATTGCGTTTTTTATAAGACATTTTTCGAATAACTTATCTATCTATCAAAAAAGCCGTATAA
Organism: uncultured Kangiellaceae bacterium; assembly: GCA_965366725.1. Taxonomy (GTDB): domain Bacteria; phylum Pseudomonadota; class Gammaproteobacteria; order Enterobacterales; family Kangiellaceae; genus Aliikangiella. The sequence goes on along the minus strand of CBDUHU010000076.1, from coordinate 4,458 downwards.
CCCTCCACCTTATTAAAAAGCAGTCTTATCTGACACTACTATCAAGAGAACTCACATTATTAAATTAACAACCTTTTCTGCTTTAATTGCTCGACTGAAAAAATATCCTTGAGCAATATCGCACCCTAACTTTCGTAGTAATCTGAAATGTTCAATAGTTTCAACCCCCTCTGCCACAACCCGCATTTTCAGCTCATGTCCAAGCATAATACAAGTCTTTACGATCGCTCTTGCTTCTTCATCCGCTAACATGGACGAAACAAAGCTGCGGTCAATTTTAAGTTCGGAAAATGGAACTTTATGTAACATTGATAAAGAAGAATACCCAGTTCCAAAGTCATCAATTGAAAGGCCAATGCCTTTTAACCTTAATCGTGTCAAAATATCCAGAGATGTTGCTAACTCCCCCATTAGCGCGCTTTCAGTAACTTCTAGAGTTAACATAGTTGGATTTAGCTTTTTTATTGCTAGCAGCTGACTAATTTGCTCTGGTAAAGATAATGTGGTGATATTATCTGCAGAAATATTAATCGAAATTGGAATTGAATAACCGCTATTTTTCCAACGTAACTCCTGCTCTACAGCCTCCCGGATTACCCATTCTGTTAGTTCGCCAATCCATCCATGTTGTTCTGCCATAGTTATAAACTCATCAGGATAGATCAAACCTTTTACAGGATGTTGCCAACGAACAAGCGCTTCACAACCAATAATTTTCTCGCTGGCGATATCGATTTGAGGTTGGTAACAAAGTGTTAACTGCTCACTTCGAATTGCATCGTATAGCTCTTCCTCTGAGAAACTTCTATTAGGATTATTTTTCTTCGTTTTTGGTTTTCTTCTGGAATCAGAAAAATAACCCTGTATTAGCTGTTGAAACTTAACTAGCGAGATAGGTTTATTAAACGAAGCAATTATTTTAAGGTTATGCACTGCCCCCAGCTTTTCGGCAGAGTGAAGTACCCCAACGTTGTGACCACTAATCAGTATTAATGCAGGGGGCGAGGGCATTTTTGCCAATTGTCGCATCACTTCTATTCCGTCCATACCTGGCATATTAAGATCCAGAATCATTAGAGCACCGTTATCAGGCTCAATGATCTGTTCAAAAAAATCCTCTCCAGTGTTGTAACATTGTGCTGAAAAGCCTATTTCATCTAACATATCACTCAGTAAAGACAGCATGTCGGGCTCATCATCCAACAAATAGATGGTTGCTTGCTTCATATACGTTTATTTCCTTTAAGACATAAATCAGCGACAAGTTCTCTAAGCTTTTCCTCTTTCCCCTTGCAATAGGTTTCAAGCTCATTATCCATGCTACGTATATGCTCTATTATCCATTGTTCTAAAAAAACCAATACATTAGAAAAACCTTTAGTATTATTTTGCAACGCCTGAAGTTCTGTATTTACCTGCTTTAACAAAATATGATGGTTTTGTTTGTGATTACCGCTATGCGGATAACCACAATAATCCATAACCAATAGTTCACGTTTAAAATGGATTTTAATAATTTGAATCAGGTTTTTTATTGCATCAATTTGAGTTGCTAATTCTTCTTTCGGGGATAGCTTGTGACAATCGTTCAGAATTGATAGTAGGTATCGATGATCATCATCAATTACTTTGATCCCAGTATTATAGCCCTCTAACCAACAACACTGATGGGAAGCACCTGTCTCAGTTTCAGTTCTATCTATCTCGTCTGATTCAGCTTTTAGCACCAATCCATTAGTTAATAATTCCTCAATTCTGGTTATTAACTGCTGTTGGCTATATGGTTTATTAAGCAATCTAAATTCTTTACTTATCAGTCCTTTATTAGCTGCAACGTTACCTGTATAACCTGATGTTAATAAAATTTTGATCTTGGGGTAATTCAGTGCGATGTTTTCGGCTAACTCAAAACCAGTTTTTCCGCCGGGCATCACAACATCACTAAAAAGTAGATCTATTGTTGGCTTTTTATGAATTATGTCCAGTGCTTCAGCAACATTACTTGCGGTCAATACGTGATAACCAGCATTTATCAAGTTATCTTTGGCTAATTCAACAAGAGCTTCTTCGTCATCGACTAATAATACTGTTGCCTTAACTTTTGAAATAGTCTTATTTTTCTTGATTAAGTCGTCTATTTTTTTATCTGAATCAAGTTTCGCTGACACGGAGTCTTGACTTCTGGGAAGAAAAATCTTAAAAGTAGTTCCTTCACCATATTCAGAATAAACCTGAATATATCCATTTGAACGTTTGACGAAACCAAATACCATTGATAATCCGAGCCCTGTTCCTTTCCCCTGAGACTTTGTTGTAAAAAAAGGCTGAAAAATATTTTGCTGAATATCTTCCGGAATTCCCTTACCATCATCACTTAGCGCAAGCTGAACATAATCTCCTTCAACAGCACCAAGATTAATACGACAGAACGCTTCGTCTAGAACACAATTGGATGTCTGCAAAATTACTTCACCATCATTTTTCATTGCATCACGAGCATTTAGCACCAGATTTAAGATCGCATCTTGAAAATCTCCCTGGTCGATTTCAGTTAACCATAAATTCTTTTCATACACTTGAGTCAGACTCAGTTGATGCCCTAATGAATGGCATAACATTTCATTCATATCATCGAGAAGTAGATTAATATTGGTAACTTTTGTTTCCGTCACTTTACGCCTTGAAAAACCGAGTAGTTGTTTAGTTAACCTGGCTGCACGCTCTGACGCTCTGACCGCTGATAAAATCCTTCTAGATGCTTTAGCATTCGACTGAAGTTGATCAGTTAATAGATCAAGATTTCCCATAATAACACCCAAAATATTATTAAAGTCATGTGCAATTCCACCAGCAAGTAAACCAATAGCCTCCATTTTCTGTGCTCTTTGCAGAGCTTGTTCTGTATGTTTTCGCATACTTATGTCACTATGAGTACCAACCATTCTTATAGGTACTTCTTTGTCATCAGTTGCAACAATTTTACCTCGAGCCAGGATCCACATGTAACTATTATCTTTGCGTAAAAAACGAAATTCTATTTCATAGGTTTTATGTTTTCCGTCGATGTAATTATTAAGTGCCTGTTTAACAAATTGCCGCTCATCTGGATGTATTCTGTTTTCCCACTCTCTTAAGTCATGGGGAAATTCATTGACAGCATAACCAGCCAAAGTGTAATAACGCTCATCAAAAATAACCTTATTCGCGTTAAGATCTAAATCCCAGATACCGTCATTGGCAACGGACAAAGCAAGAGCATAGCGTTCTTCACTAATTTTTAATGCCTCTTCAGTTTTTTTACGTTCTGAAATATCAGTTCTTATCGCGATGTAACTTTGAGTTTGTTGGCTATCTCCATGAAATGGAACAATAGTAGTGTCCAGCCAGTAAAGATCACCACTCTTATTTCTATTACAAACCTCACCCTTCCAAACGTTTCCCTGTGTAATTTTCTGGTACATTTTTTGATAAAATTGCTTATCATGCATTCCCGATCTGAGTACCTTATGATTGCTTCCCAGTAACTCTTCTCTTGAATAGCCTGAAAGGCGACAGAACTTGTCATTTACATAAGTTATAGTCCCGTTAATGTCAGTTATCGCTACAACCGAATGTTGATCAAGTACATATTTTTGCTCTTCCAGCTGCTCTAATGTGTGAGCTATTTTTTGATGGCTTTGCTCGAGATTATATTCGTAGAAACGACGTTTAATTACCATCTTATTAAATGTTTTTGCTAAATAACCTATTTCATTACTCGATTTAATTTCGATCTGATGGTCAAGTTTACCTTCCGCAACCGCTTTAGTAGCTTCCACAAGTAATGTAATAGGTTTGGTTATTCGACGAGCGGGAAATATTGAAATTACGATAATAAATACGCCACTGGCTATAACAAGTAAAAATACTATATCTCTCAACTTAACCGCAAAAACCAGCGCATCTTGTTCCTTCATTTCGCTAATTAAAAACCAGCTGACGCCGGGCAACTTTAGTAAATTACCGATACCAATGACATTTTCCCTGTTGGCATTTAAGTAAGTCGAAACCGTACCATCGGTCATTTGTTGATTGCTATGTGATTGCGCTAATACTGACTGTAAGTATTTAAGTTTTTGTGGCTCCATATCTTTTAGCAGTTGGTAGGCCTGATTGTTAATCGGCGTTCTTAAACTACCGTCAGCGGAGATCAAATAGTTTGTCACAGAGTTTTTACTGGTCTTTTTCATCAATTCAAAAATTCGATTAAAGTGAAGCTGAATTGCAAAAACACCAACAATATTTCCAGAGTTCTCAAATATTGGAGTTGTTAAGAATCCTGAAATACGATTGCCAGATGGTTCGTACTGTTCCAGATCAGAAAAGTTAGACACGCCTAAACTGACGCTTTGTTGAAAACTATGGGCAAATCCAGAGTTAGATGCTGCATCACTTAGCAGGTTGCTACCAAGATCTGAC
>CBDUHU010000075.1:0-10469 GCA_965366725.1 uncultured Kangiellaceae bacterium | reverse complement strand
CCTGGAGAGTCAACAACTGGTAGGAATGGAAGCGTTGGTGCGTTGGCAACATCCTCGAAGGGGGCTTGTTTCTCCCGTTGAGTTTATCCCGATTGCAGAAGAAAGTGGTATGATCCTGGCTCTGGGAGAATGGATTCTGGAAACGGCTATTCGGCAAACTCGGGACTGGGTCATTAATGGAAAGTTAGATATACAGGTTGCGGTCAATGTTTCGCCCAGCCAACTGTTATCCTTTGGTTTTGCAGAAAAGGTTTTTTCAATTCTTGACAAACATGGGTTAACACCAGAGTATCTGGAAATAGAAATCACCGAAGAAGTGATGGTAGAAGACAAATCACGTTGCATTCAAGTGTTACAGCAACTTAAAGAAGGCGGTATCTCCATTGCTGTGGATGACTTTGGAACGGGGTATTCATCACTCGGTTATCTTAACCGGTTTCCATTATCTAAATTAAAAATAGATCGCTCATTTATTATTGATATACATAACAATGAAGGTAATCAGGCGATCGTACGTACTATCATTGCTTTGTCAAAAAGTCTTGGTATTAAAGTGATTGCCGAGGGAATCGAAAGTCAACTGGAAGCTGATATTTTAACCCAATTAGGCTGTCATCAGGGACAGGGCTATTTATTCGCAACGCCTTATAGCTGTGAAGATTTTTCACAACATTATTTATCAAAAAATTGATTTTCTGGTTAACCGGAAAGCGGGGGAGGTTGCCTGTTTATTGTTAAAGTGGGAGTAATCCGTGGTTTCTATTTCTTTATGGTTAGCAGTTCTGCCGGCGCAATCCCATAAAACCGGGCTATCAGGTAATTAGGAAATCGATTACGTAACAAGTTGAAATAGCTAATGTTCTGATTGAAAGTTTTGCTGGTCATCGTGAAGTCAAGTTCTAAAGCTGTCAGGCTGTCGAGTAGGTTAGAGAAAATATGATTTGATTGTGCTGAATGGATGATCTGACGATTGGTTAAAAGTTTGTCCATGGATATTTTAAGCAACTCTTCTGCAGCCGCTAACTCTGACATATTAGACGGGTTTCCTGCATTTTCTGATGCATTTAAGCAGGCTTCCTTAGCTGAGTTTAAAGCCGCCTGAAGCGTCCTTTTCTCTTTGATTAACTCCTTATTCACCGCTTGTATGAGTTGTTCAATCAGAGCATAACGAGAGGTTAATAAATCCTGAAGCTGGCTAAAAGTATCAAAATACTGGTTTCGACTCGCCACCAGATGATTATAGATTATCACCAGATAGATAATTATCCCAGTAATAATCATTAACCCAGTTATTCCCAGTGTCATATTGACTCCTGCTGGTTAGTCTGGGCTAATGTTATTTTTAAGTTGAAGCAGAGCAACTACCGAAGATTCTCAATTTCAGTTTTCAGATCATAACCTTTGTCAGTCACAATGGCTTCAAGGGTGACGATTCTATCTTCCAATGACTCAAGTCGGGACAATCGTCCCTCGAACTCATCGAGAGATGCATTTGAGGCATCTTTCTTAGAGAGCCATTCTTTGAATACCCCTGCAAAGATGGCGACAACAGTAATAATGGCTACCATTTCAAAAACATGCATATTATTCTCCTGGATTTATCAATCAGTTTGCTGGTAGTCAACGAGCGGGCTTTATAGCGGATTACTCGAAAATGACCCAGAACATGATCCTGCTACTGACTTAATGCTACTATACTATAGCGATTAAATTTCTCAATAAGTGTTAACACATGGTTACAGATCCGTTTCAGCTAGGCTCAATTCAAAAGAATTTAGAAAAGTCCACTGCGCTAACTCAATTGAAAACGATTCTACCTGACAGTTTATTCCAGATGGTTGAGCAAACCTGCCGAATTAGTCAGTTTGTTGAAATAATGTTTACTCAGTATCCGGTCATGTGCAGTGAAGCACTAAAGTCTCAGAGTCAGCACAGTATAGAATTAACTGCCAACCAATTGAAGATTGATTTTGACCGGTTTTGCGGCTGTTCAAGTGCATTGGATGAGTCTGACATGGGACGAGCACTTCGTTTGTTTCGAAGGTGTCACGCCGCGGCTATCGCTGTTTTAGAGCTGTCTGATAAGCTTTCAATTGAATCCAGCTGTGAAAAAATCTCAATGTTAGCAGAACATCTGATTAAGGCAGCGTACCAATGGTCATTTTCACACCTTGAACAACGTTTTGGTTATCCCACAAACTCTGCTGGAGAAAAACAGAATCTGATTATTCTGGCGATGGGAAAACTGGGTGGAAAAGAACTGAATTTTTCATCTGATATAGATTTGATTTTCTTTTACCCAAAAGCAGGTGAAACCAGGGGGGGGCGGAGAACTAGTGAAAATGCCCGTTTTTACCAACGTCTTAGTATATTACTGATCAAATTGCTTGATGAAGTCACTGCTGATGGATTTGTTTATCGTGTGGATATGCGATTAAGGCCTTATGGAGATTCCGGGGCACTGGTAATGTCCTTTGCCCAGGCTGAAGATTATTATCAGGAACAGGGAAGAGAGTGGGAACGTTTTGCAATGCTTCGGGCCAGACCATTAACCGGAACTGACCAGGAGCAGCAACTTTTATACGAAATTATTCGCCCGTTTTCTTTTCGACGATATATTGATTATGGCGTTATTGACTCACTAAGAGGGATGAAAGATATGATCCTTCGTGAAGTTCGTCGCAAAGGATTAACTGGAAATATTAAACTCGGTGCTGGTGGTATTCGCGAAATTGAGTTTATTGTTCAATCGTTACAGTTGATTCAGGGCGGACGGGATAAAGGTCTTAGAGAGCAAAATACATTAAAGGTAATTCCTTTGTTGGTTGAAGCTAAATTACTTCCTCAGGAAGTCGCTACCGATCTTAGTCTGGCTTATCGATTCTTACGACGCGTCGAACACTGTATTCAGGAATTGGCAGAAAGGCAGACACAACAATTGCCTGAAGAAGCGAATGAACAATTAGCTCTCTGCCAGGCTTTGAATTTCCCTGATTGGCAGTCACTAACTGAACGAACAGCGGCTTATCAAAAACAGGTTAGCACTCATTTTAATGAACTATTTGTTGAAAAAAGAAAACCCCGTTTGGCTAAGGATGACTTTTACTTATCATTAGCTGAAGGGCACATTAGTGGTGACCAGTTACAACAACATATGATTGAACAACATGGCGATAGAGAGTCCTTTAATTTGTCGCATTGTGAAGAGTTTATTGCTTTATTGAATACCTTCTATCAGGATCCCGCGGTTATTAATTTATCCTCCCGCGGTGCCAGACGTTTAAGGACCTTTTTTCCCGATTTACTGGCAGCGTGTTTGTTAACTAAACAGGTAGCATTAACCCTTGAACGTTTGCTTAAAGTACTTCAGTCGATATTAAAACGCACTGCGTATCTTGAATTGTTAAGTGAGAATCCTCCAGTCTTACAACATCTGGTTGATCTCGCTGGGCGTAGTCCGTGGATTGTAAGTCGATTGTCTGATTACCCTGTTTTGTTTGATGAACTGCTTTATCCTAACAGTCTTTATGAACCGCTACAGATAGCAGATCTTAAATCTGAACTTCAGCAAAGTTTGTTACGCATCGATCCGCAGGATGAGGAAGATTTACTCGACCGTTTACGGGCATTTAAACAAACTAATGAGTTAAGAGTTGCTGCTGCGCTATTGGCTGAACGTCTTAGTATTTCTCAAGTGAGTCGTTATCTGACGCAGCTGGCTGAAGTCGTCCTTGATGCTGCCGTTGGTTTGTGCTGGAATTTGTTAAAACTGAAATATGGTATTCCAGCAGGGTTGACTGAACAACCAGAGCGTTACGGCTTTGCTATTATCGGCTATGGTAAGTTAGGTGGATTTGAGTTAGGTTTTGGTTCTGATCTGGATCTGGTTTTTTTATTCGACCAACCGGTCGAAGGGCAGACTAATGGCCAGAGAGCATTAAATAACAGCCGATTTTATACTCGATTAGCGCAGAAAATAATTCACTTTTTATCTACCAGAACTAATCTTGGAATGTTATACGAAGTGGATATGCGATTACGTCCATCAGGAAGTTCGGGACTATTGGTCAGTCATATTGATTCTTATGACGAATATCAGATGGAGTCTGCCTGGACCTGGGAGCATCAGGCATTAGTCAGAGCAAGATTCATTAGCGGGGATTCTTCGTTACAGCAACGTTTCGAAGATATTCGGTTGAATACTCTGGCTAAACATCGAGAAATGAATGTGTTGATTCAGGATGTATTAGATATGCGTAATAAGATGCGTCAACAACTGACTCACAAACAAACTGATAAAGTGGATTTAAAACAAGTTGCGGGTGGTCTTGTGGATATTGAGTTTATGGCTCAGTTTTTCTGCCTTGCCTATCAGGGAGAAAAAATTCCTCCTAACAATACGGTTGAAGGTATTAAGCTTGCCGTTGAGGAACATCGAATAACCCAAAGAGATGCTCTCACGCTTATTCGGAACTACCGATTATTTCGTAACAAGCTAAATGAAATGGCGGTGCTTAGTGGCGACAAGTTAGTAGAACAGGCTTGCTTTATTGAACAACGAAAAGCGGTCCACAATATTTGGCAGCAGGTTTTTACTTAACCACTATATAGTGGTTAAGTAAAACTACAACTTAGCCATTTTATAGATTTATTAAAAACTATAGCTGGCACCAACTACCAGATAATCTTCCGCGCCATCAATATTCAGATCGTTATCGCTATAGGTTGCAAATAATGATAGTTGCTTGTTTGCTGAGTAGTTAATTCCAACAGCATAATCATTATTACTTTCACCGTTATCGGGATCATTGTCTCCAGCGTGAAGAGCAAGCGTTATATTATCTACTAGCTCAAATTCCAGGTCGACTGAAAGATAGTTAGTATCCAGATCGGTATCGTCGTAATAAGCGATGGTAAGATAAGAAAAATTGACCGAAAAATAATACTCGGTGCTTGAGTCACTATCGCCGCTAAATGTATATTCTGTTACTCCAACTTCAATAGAAACTTGATCGGTTAAGGAGGTTGCATAGTTTGCGAACCAGTCTACTTCGACACCATCATCGCTGCCAAAATCATAATTTGATCCCCAAACACCCAAGGAAAATCCACTATCATGGCTAATAACAAAATCTCCCTGAAGTGCAGGATCTTCCTGATTAAGATCAAAGCCGCGCCAAATATACTGGCTGGCAATCGTCGCACTGGCTTCAGTAGAAAAGTTACTGGCAAGTGTGCTTCCGCTGATTGAGGCTAACAGAGTCAGAGCCGTTAATTGAGGTAATTTGTTGCTTAATTTCATCTAAAGATTCCTTGTATAGCTATTCTGCTCATTTGAGTTAATCTAATATCATTTGTTGTACCAGTATTACTTTTATCAAAGAACATTAGAGGTTCTTCCACTAATAAATTCCGGATAGGCTTCCAGTCCACACTCTGAGATATCGGCTCCAAGATATTCATCTTGTTCACTGATCCGGACGCCGACAATTTTCTTCAGCGCAAACCAGATGATAAAGCTACTGGTAAATACCCACCCGGCGATTATTGTGGCCCCTGCAAGCTGAGTAAGAACGGTGACATCCTTAGTGACTGGAACCAGCATAATGCCGACAAACCCAGCAACACCATGAACAGAAATTGCACCAACTGGATCGTCAATTTTTATTTTGTCAAAAAACTTTATTGCAAAAAATGTGACTGTCGAACCAATTGCACCAAATAATGCAGCTTGAGTTGCACTGGGTGAATCAGGTGCCGCGGTAATCGTCACCAGTCCTGCCAGTGCGCCATTAACAATTAAGGTCAAATCTGCTTTACCATAAAGCATAGCACTTAATAAATAAGCTGCAAGCGCCCCTGCGGCTGCGGCGGAGTTAGTATTAACAAAGATATTTGCGACGGCATCGGCATCGGCTACACCACTAAAGCTTAGTTGGGAGCCACCATTAAAACCTAACCAGCCGAACCATAATATAAATGTACCCAAAGCAACCAGTGGCATATTGGCGCCAGGAACTGGTTTGACTTTTTGGCCAGAGTATCTTCCTTTGCGTGGACCTAGCAAAATAACACCGGATAAAGCAGCCATTGCGCCAGCCATATGAACGATAGCTGAGCCGGCAAAATCACTAAAACCAAGACCGCCATCCTCTACTGCAGCGCCTATAAATCCGCCTCCCCAGCTCCAATAGCCTTCAACAGGATATATCACCGCAGTTAGAAAAATACTAAACAATAAAAATGTGGAGAGCTTCATTCGTTCAGCGACAGCGCCTGAAACAATGGACATGGCTGTGGCAACAAAGACAACTTGAAAAAAGAAATCCACCTTACTTGATTGCGTAGCATCAGGTGCGGTTTGGTTAATACCAAAGCCTAAGCTGGGTAACCAACCTGCGGGATCATTATCCTGATACATAATGTCATAGCCAACCAGTTGGAACATGATGCAAGCCAGTGCATATAACAAAATATTTTTAGTCAGAATTTCTGTGGTATTTTTGGTTCTAACCAGGCCTGCTTCAAGCATGGCAAATCCTGCCGCCATCCACATTACCAGGGCACCAGAAAAAAGCAAAAATAAGGTATTAAATAGATACTCACTGTGATTAATCACGTCGGTTGATTGCATTTTATTTCTCTCTATTATTCTATGTACTTAATTTTCATTATTTTTCAATGAACCAATGGTTTAATTGAAAGGTTAAATTGCTTCCAGATCAATTTCGCCGGTTCTAATTCTGATCGCCTGTTGCATTTTATAAACAAAAATTTTTCCATCCCCCGGGCTACCTGTTTTACTTGACTCAATAATTGATTCGAGTACACGATCAAGTTCATCTTCACTGACCGCTAACTCAATTTTAACTTTTGGAACAAAACGGCTGATGTAAGTGTTCCCCCTGTAAACTTCCATTTCTGCTTTTTGATTACCAAATCCTTTCACTTCAGTGACGGTCATTCCGCCAACACCATCGCTGATTAATTGCTCATAGACATCACTTAATTTAAATGGTCTGACTATTGCTGATACCCAAAACATATACTGGCCCCTTTGATTGAATAGTTATTTTATTCTTAGCCTCTAATTCAATTAGCGTGCCAGCATAAAAACAGGGGAAACATTGTTAAAAATATGACTATTAGCCTATTAATTGCTCAAATATGGTGCACTTGAAGTTTGCTCAGTTCGCTATTGGTGCAACTCACTTAGTGGTTAATCACTTATCTTGATAACCATATAAATAGCTATAATGGTTAGTATTTAGTGGTTAGTTGTTCTTTAATTTTCCTGTTTTTCAACTCTTCTTATCCGGAGTTCAGGTTAGTTATTTATTTCTCTCAGTTTTGCGGTAAACTAACGGCAAAAGTTATTTTAAGAATGGAGTAAGATATGACTGCTGTTGAGCAAGAAAACGCAAAAAAGATAATTGAAGTGTCAGCCGACTCTCTGCCAGCCTGTTGTCCGCCAAAAGATCAGGCACACTGGAATCAACATCCCAGGGTTTATCTGGCTTTAGATGACGGTGGAAAGGCAAATTGCCCTTACTGTGGCAACCAGTTTGTACTCGCCAGTTAACAACTAACGATGACAAAGTAGTGGCATTGGCTACTTTGGCATTGTTGATTAATATCGCCAGTTTAGCCGGATTAACGATACAGAAATTCTGTAGGGCTTAGATGTTAAGCAAATTGATGGTATTTATTGACAGAATAAATTTTGTTGCGTTGTTCCGAATATTACAGCTTAATTTTATTCATAGTGAAACCACCGATTGAGGTTTTCCAATGTGTTTTATCGCCTGTTTGATGCAGAAATTTGCATTTCTTTACATTCAATATTTTTATTTACATTTTACCAGCATCTTTATATCTGTCGATAAGGCAAAATAGAGACTGTTCAATTAATACCAGTCATTGTGATATAAAGCTTCGTTATTAACTGGTTATTCTAATTTTTTGGGGCAATTATGAGTCGTGGAATATCTATCCTGATCGGGTTCGCTATTATTTTATCTGGGGCGATTGTTATTTTCCTTTTAGTCGCTGGAAAACAAGAATTGCCAAAAAAACCTATCAAGGCAAGTTCACCACTGGTTGAGGTACTTCAACCGGAGGCTGGGTCAGTTACTTTTAAGGTGACAGCTCACGGTGTGGTTCAGCCGAGAACAGAAACAACCCTTGTTTCAGAGGTTTCGGGAGTTATTCAACAGGTTTCAGAAAAATTTGTTGCTGGTGGCTATTTTAAACAGGGCGAACTCCTGCTGCAAATTGATCCAACCGATTATGAAGTTGGGGTAGAGCAGTCGAAAGCAAGGCTTGCCAGTCAGCAGGCCAAATATGCACAGGAAAAGGCTAAAGCAGAACAAGCGACAAAGGAATGGGACTTAACCGGACGTTCGCGAGAAAATGCACCGCTGCTGGCATTAAGAAAACCATTTTTACTTGAAGCCAAAGCTAATATGCAATCGGCGCAGGCAGATCTAAAAAAGGCAGAGCAGAAATTAGCCAGAACTTTTATTCGAGCACCCTATGATGGAATGGTTAAAAGCAAGCAAGTTGATATTGGCCAATTTGTTGCTACCGGAACTCAGTTGGGTACTACTTTTGCAATTGATTATGCTGAAGTCAGGTTACCATTAACCGATCAGGAGTTAGCTTTTATAAATATCCCCGAATGGAGCCGAACCAGTGAAACTTCATCCGCTGCTCAGGTTGAGTTGATTGCTGACTACGCGGGTAAAAAACAACACTGGCAAGGTGAACTAGTCAGAATGGAAGGAGTGGTGGATGAGCTAAGTCGCGTTCATTATGTCGTTGTCAGAGTAACCGATCCCTATGCTGTTTTAAATGACAACAGCCATCAATCACCGCTGAAAGTGGGGACCTTTGTAACTGCTGAGATTAATGGCAAGCAGGAAAATAACCTGATTAAACTGCCACGGGACGTATTTAGAAACCTGACTAATGTTCTGGTCAGTGATCAGGCTAATCAGCTTCATATCAGAGAGCTTCAGGTTGTCAGAGCCGAATCTGATTATGTTTATATACGTGATGGTCTGGAAACTGGTGATCGTGTCGTTCTAACTTCAATTGAGTCACCGGTTCAAGGTATGACAGTAAGGATAGAAGGTGAACTGGATAAGTCGGACTCGAGCGATGCAGATTCATCCGAACACTCCTATGCGCAAAAAAACTAGTTAAGTCACCAACTGAGTCGAGAGAACAATGAATCAAACTCAACAAAAACAGACCGGTATTATCGCGTGGTTTACCTATAATCCCGTTGCCGCTAATCTGATGATGATTTTTATTATCTTTGGTGGGATTATTTCTTACCAGCTGATGACTAAGCGTATGCAGCCAGATATTCAACCCAATATGGTGAATATTTCAGTGCCTTACCTTGGCGCTGCTCCGCAAGAAGTTGAGCAAGGCGTAGTGATTAAAATTGAAGAAGCAATCCAGGATGTTAAGGGAATCAAACGGATTAACTCAACTGCGAATGAAGGTATGGCTAGTGTTGTTGTTGAACTGGAAAATAGTATCGATCTGGATGATGCCGTTAATGACATTAAAATTAAAGTGGATTCAATTTCAACGTTGCCTGGAGAAACTGAAAAACCGGTAATTGCCAAAGTTGAATTTTCTCAGGGGGTTGTCTGGTTAAGTGTTTATGGGGATATGGATCAACGAACCCGTCAATCGATAGCACAGGAAGTTCGTGATGAAATTATGGCACTACCTGATGTCAACAAAGCAGAAATAATGGGGAGTCGACCCTATGAAATCGCTGTTGAAATTTCTGATTCGACACTACGTTCATATGGCCTGACTCTCAACGAAGTCGCCGCCAAGATCCGTCAGTTTTCAATTGATTTGCCCGGTGGTGAAATTAAAACCGTTGGTGGTGATATTCGTTTAAGAACAATCGGACAGGCATATTCCGAAATTGAATTCTCAGACTTGATTTTGCGTACTAACCCCGATGGGACCCGTTTACACCTGGGTGACATTGCTACTATTAATGACGGTTTTGTCGAATCTGATGGTTATGCAAGATTTAATCAGAAAGATGCAACGGTTATTCAGGTTCAGTCCCTTGGCGAGCAAAATGATATTGCAATCTCTCAAGCGGTGCGCGCCTACATTGATGAAAAGAACGAAGTATTGCCGCAAGGTGCCCAAATAGAACTGTGGGGTGACGGTGCTTATTATTTGCAACAACGATTAGATATGATGTTTGGCAATATGATAGTGGGGGTCATACTGGTTTTTATTCTGCTTTCACTATTTTTACGTATTAAAGTCGCAATATGGGTACTTGTTGGTATTCCAATCTGTTTTTTTGGAGCCTTTCTGTTAATGGATAAGGTTGGACCGGTTTCAACCAATATTAATTTCTTAAGTTTGTTTGGCTTGATACTGGTATTGGGCATTGTGGTTGATGACGCAATTATCATTGG
>CBDUHU010000074.1:0-10473 GCA_965366725.1 uncultured Kangiellaceae bacterium | reverse complement strand
ACAACAAAGAGTTCTAACATAAGAAACCAGATCTCTAATGTCCGCATCTGACATATTAACATCCCAATTTGGCATAAGATTAGATTTGCTAACCGCTTTACCCCCTTCTTTAATAGCAATAAATATATCTTCATCTGTACGCGTAATCATTTCCTTAGTATCAGTATGATCTTTCGGCAATACATCCATTGATGCTGCGTTAACCCCCCAGCCATCGCCATTAATTCCATGACATTGAGTACAATACGCCTGATAAAGAACCTTCCCATTTTCGACATTATTTGCGCTAACTGCATCAGCGAATAGACAGCAGCATAAAAGTAATATTCTGTGAAATAACTTCATTCTACTTGCTCCGAAATTACGTTAAGATAATTCAATAACTTATTGATTGACACATCATTTAAATGACGATTTGGCATCAATGTTTTGGGGTCCCACTTTTCAGGATTTCTAATATAAGATGAAATAAATTCAGCCTGTAACCGGCTGGTTGCCGTATAAAGTTCCGGACCGGAAACACCACCATATCCATCTTCATCCTGATGACAGGAACCGCACCCTTTAAATTTATGAAAGTCTTTTTCACCGAGAGTTCGATTAACTTTTTTAAAAGTTACATCTTCCAAAGCAGCCAGTTCAGTCTTTGGTTTCTGAAGCATTAAGAATTCAGTGAGTAACTTGGCCTGTTCTAAGTTAACATTAATGTGCGGTTTCAATTGACTCTCATCTATCACATCACCTTCATCGGTCACTTTTACATTATTCAAAAAGAAGTATCCGCCAGGACGGAGCTTTTTTGGTGACTGCAACCAGTTTTCCAACCACTTGTGATTAAACTTGTTCCCCGCATAATAAAGAGTCGGCGCCTTCTCATTCAGCCGCTCTAATAGTGTCATATTGCTGTTATCTGAAATCGAGTGACAACTGGCACAAGTCTGCTGATAAACACCCTCGCCAGTCTCAGCAGCTTTAGTTTCAACATTCAACTGAAACCAAACCAGCACTATGAGCAATAAGTAAATAGTATTTTTTTTCATATTTATATTCTCAGCCATATAAATTTTTCTGTTCACAACAAATCAACTGTTTTTGTTCTTTAATTGTTCAATCAACATCTTATTGAACGATTAAATTATCCCCCTTGCCCATATCAGGATCGGCATCTGGCTTATTCATCAGTACTGTTATTGCACCATTTAAAGCAGACTTCATACGATGGTCTACAAGCGCATTATTAGTTGGACGGTCATCAGGGCTTACCAGATCTGCGATAACTCCATGAGCGGGGGCTACATCAATTGTTTGAATTCCGTGCCTTAGATTTTTTGGATGTCCATTATCCCAAACTTTATCCCATATCCCGGCAATAGGATGAAAAGCAGCATTTTCGTTTATTTTTGCATTTACAAAATAAATTCGAACACGCTCTCCTGGCTTTGATTCAAGAACTTTTGAGGCATTTTGATCGTGTACCGGATCATAATGAAATTGTCTTCCATTAATTAATGCACCTTTTAGTTTTTCATTATTTGTCATCTCTTTAGGGGTAGCATCATTTTCAAACAAATCGCCTTCAACAATAACGTATTCACGATCTGGTTTTGGAAAATTTTCGGTATAGCCTTCTTTGGGATCAACGATGATTACCCCGTACATCCCTCTAGAGATATGTTCCGACATTGAAGCCGAACCACAATGGTAAACAAACACTCCGGGATACTTAGCTTCAAATTTAAAATCTTTTCTTTTGCCCGGTCTTACACCTTCAAACTCATCAAGCACATCAACAATTGCGGCATGAAAATCCATAGAATGAGACTGCTTATTACTTTTGTGATTTAGTAAGGAAAAATCAACAATATCACCTTCAGTGACTCGTATCACCGGCCCTGGAATAGTTCCTCCATAGGTCCACATATTATGTTTTGTCCCCGCATTATCAACGACCATTTCTTTTTCAATCACAGGTATTTCTACTTTAACGACTTTGGCTGATAATGTTGGGTTGTTTAACAATACAAAAGATAACAATACACTCGGGATAATTTTTGAAACTTTCATTTTTTACTCCAGATTTAAAATAATAATTTTCATCTGAGTAGAGCAGAAAGTGTGCCAAGTTGTTTTTACCACTAATATGATGCAGATCAATAGCTGTTAAGCTAAAAGGCAAGATAATACACTTCAATAATATCGTTTTGACAATGTCAATTAGACACATTCAGCTGTCATATTGACAATTTCCCGGCATTCCTTATATAGCAACACAAAGAACAATATTGTATTGCAAATGCTGATAGTTTATTGACAGTCAATCAGTTTATCCAACTTGAGTGCCAATCACAGTTTTTCAAAATCCTTCTTTAACCGCAGTTATTTATCCCCTTTTACCCAACCAGGTAAACTTTAGATTGTTGGTATCCCATTCAACTCATGACTGCCGACTTTCAACCTGGGTATTGCCAGGCGCAAGAGATTTTGTATCAAATCAACCAATCCCCTAATCACGTTGTTCCTGTGGCTAAGGCTAACGTCAAAGCGCTTTTAGTTACTTCGTCTAAAGCGCCTACTGTTGGTTTCGTTTCAAAAAAACCTCTCGCATGATAGCGTTGCGGTGAAAAACAGATTATTAATTTATAGTTAGCGGTAAAAATAGAAACGCAAACTTTTAAGTTTCATTTCTGCCAAAGATAAAAACAATTAAGAAAATAGAGAATAAAAGTTAAAGCCGGCTTCCCCTAAACATTAACGAAATGCTTTAACATTTAACCGGCCTTCCCAACTGCCCCCAACTATCAGCAGATAGATCCAACTTACAGATCTCATTTGTCACCTTCAACAAATAACAAATCTAATGAGTGACCATAACTTCACTTGAACAGCTACTGCTCCCCTGCTCACAAACTTGATAACTATGGGTTCCTGTGAGAGTTCTTTCGTTATATGAAGTATTAGTAGCAAGCGTCGTCAAATAAGAGCCATCTCGATAAATATCAACATTTGATGAAGTCACATTTATCCAATTCAAGTGGGTATACCACTTTCCTTTAGATTTCAATTTGCTAACAGTTAGTTTAATTTCTTCAAGTGGCGGTTCTGTTCCACAAGGATTGGCGTCAAGATAGTGCTTAGCAGCAGCCATCTGAACCAGACCGTTACCATATGAATCGTCTCTACCAATAACTCCCAGGTCCTCAGCCGAAGCATTGATTGCCTGCCTAATTTCAATATTTGAACAATCAAGATGATGACTCCATGCAACCATTGCTGCACCAGCGACAATGGGTGATGATATGCTGGTTCCATATGCGCGGGAATAGTTAGAGTTAACGCTGTTAATACTTGCTAGCGCAGCAGGATTAGATAATATGGTTGCGGCCATAGCATCACTGATAGTAACACCGGGAATAGTCACCGACAGATTTCCCATAGAATCAGGCTTAACTCCGACTTCTCCTTCATAGGCATGGATCGCATCGTTATACACTAATGCACCAATACCGCCGCCGGACTCACAATTTTGTACATTCGTAGTAACCCAGGTTTTAGCGGCTTTAATCAAGCAGATCTTTCCCGATACATTTGGACATGATTTTCTCGCGGCTCCGCAATCAACAACAGGCGCACTGACATTACCGATGGGTGTCCCGTGTAATGGCAAAGTATCAAGTGCTACATTATCAAATATAGTCTCTGCAACAACCCTTTCTCCCATTGGCGTAGTTCCCCAAACTCTCGAAGCTGGTGCGGCAATTTCAACTTCACTATTTCGATTGGAGTAATAAGCGTGCTCCTTATTGTTGTCAACCCCGGCTACCGACATCACTTCAGGATAGGATGCCGGGTAATTTAAACTGGTATCAGCATCGTTACCGGCAGAAGCCGTTAATAAAATATCATTGTCATATGCCATGATAACTGCATCGTGAAGGATCTGACTATTGCTGATATTCAAACTCATACTAATCGCATTAGCATTGTTATTGATACATTGCAAAATGCCATCAGCCAATCGACTACTTGAGAAGTCCATACCCAATTTATGAAAGTGTAAAGCAATGGTTGAAGGTGCAATACCTTCCACTCCGATACTATTATTCAGGGCAATAATTGAACCTGACATATAAGTACCGTGGCCATTTTCATCGGTAAACCAATCACCTTCGCCCACTGCAGCTGTTCCGGAGATCAGGCTACTATCAAAATCTTCGTGACTGAGATTAATACCCGTATCCAAAATACAGACCTTACGAGTCATAACGCCTTGAGCCGTAATTAAATTAGACTGTATCATCGGATTGGTATAGGGAGTTATTTGAGTTAAGTATTGACCCTTAACTTCCTTTTCAATATAGGCAATATTCGGGTTATTACTCAATGCTTCCAGAGCGTGCGAATTTAAACTGGTTGAAAATGCATTTAGTGGATCAAGCTCAATATGTACTTTGGCACGATTTGCTGCAAGTATATTTTTTATACTCGATTTTTTGCCATTTTTATATTTTATAACATAGCGAATATCACTATCATTTTGACTCGCTATTGTCTGAAAAGAAAAACACCCCAGGGTTAGTAGCGCTAACACGATTGCCCTGTTATTCAATTTTAAAAACCTCATCATCCATACCTCATTTTTTATTATGGTTTGTTTATCGCTTGAATGAGAAGGCTACTGAGTCGCCAAATAAAAATCATTTTTTCTGGCTGAAGCTTGGCTGAATATTAATTAAGTTCTTATATAACAGTAAGATAGATATGCGAGTTTGATTAAGTTAATTCAAACAGATAAATAGGAAAATAACCTGTTTTGTTCAGGATACGACATACTTGTCGTTTTTTTAATAAATACTTTTTAATATAACATCGGGAGTAACCAGATTATTCTTATCGATCAATTCAACGGCACTACGTGAGTTCTTTTCTAAATCATCGATTAAATCAATAAATCGCTGCTCCGTTTTTATCTTCTGATAACTACTTGTATGGTTAATCAACCGATAGTCTTTATAACCATACTCAATTGCTTTTTCCAGCCAGAAATAAGCAAGCTCGCTATTATCTGTTGCGGCATAATATTCAGACAAATTGGAATAGTTCCCCCAGTCATCCGGTGACTTTTTAATCCAATCTTGCATTTTTACCAATGATTCGCTGAGTAACTGATTCGCTAACTTCGGTTCCTGTTTAATGATCAAACTCGCATAACGAAACTTTGAGTAGTTGCTGCCTAAGTCCATTGATTTCCGATAATAGTTTATTCCCTTTTCAATCAACCCAGCATTTAATGCGGCTTCCCCTGCCCATTCAAAGGCTTCAATTTCATCATCAGAACTCCAATCCCAATTCAACATGCTTTCACACATCTGGATGGCTTTGGGGTAATTCCCCATACCAATATAAAGTCGGCATAGGCCAAATCGCACAGAGTTATTCTCTGGTGCACGTTTTAGTGACTCAATCAACCATGACTCAGCGAATTCTGGCAGATTTAATTTATCAAAGATCGCGCCGCTGAAGATATAGGGTATACCAGGCTTTGGATCAATTTTTATTGCCTCATAATAAAGCTCTAATGCATCATTATATGCCTGCCTGCTTCGGTAAATAAAAGCTGCACTTACATAACTTCGGTAGTCATTGGGGTTACTCTTGATTGAGTTAAGAAATGCTTCTAATGTTTCGTCTTGCATTTTCTTTACCCCATAAGCAAATGCCAAAGCACTATGTCTTCCTTGCTGCTGCTTTGCCAGTAAAATCGCTTTGTCAGCAAATTGGTGGGCTAACTGACTAATATCATCACCACCGTTAAAGGCGTCAACTTTATGTTGATAGACCTGTGCAAGCCTTGCGTGTGCCAGGGCGAAATC
This sequence comes from uncultured Kangiellaceae bacterium, assembly GCA_965366725.1. Classification (GTDB taxonomy): domain Bacteria; phylum Pseudomonadota; class Gammaproteobacteria; order Enterobacterales; family Kangiellaceae; genus Aliikangiella. Next base: position 4,603 of record CBDUHU010000074.1, on the reverse strand, counting down.
CGGTTGTAATTCAATCGCATTTTTTAAGAAAATAATAATTCGGTCAAAATTTTCTTCTTCATCATGTTGAGTCATGTAGTTAATTGATTTAACCGCACGAATAAGAAAATCATCTGCAATTGGATTACCAGATAAATCAGCAATGGCGGCCTGTGTTGACTTTTTGACGGGGGCTGTTGGTTGATCAAATATTAACCCATAGGATAAATAGAAAGTGACTGAAAGCACCAACACTGCGATTATTCTATTGAAAGACCTTTTTCCCAACCATAAATCTGTTTTGAGCATTTCAGTCTGATTTTCTTTGTGGCTTGCAGATAGTAGAGGTTGATTGAGTTGTTTGACTTGCGCTATCACACGATAGCCTTTTCCTCTGACATTAGATACATATTGTGGGGAAAGAGAACTGTCTCCTATTGCCTGGCGCAGTAACTTTACCCGTTGATGTACAGTTTCATCACTGACTATTTTCCCCTTCCATACAAGCTCAATCAGCTTTTCTCTTGAAACGATATTTGGCGCTTCCAATGCAAGGTTGAGTAATAAAAGATAGGATAAATCAGGCATATCAATATGCTTTCCGTTACGAATGACAGAAGCAGTTTCGGTGTCTATTTGTAAATCGCCCACTTTGAGACACGTGGTGCCATCACTTTTGGCCGTCAATTTATTATCTTTCTCTTATTAAAATAGTGTTGTTATTATTATTTTGAATATTGGCATCTGAGTTTGCTAATAATTTGAAGTTTATCATGAGAAATGGGTAACTCAGTCCAAAACTTAAAAAATTTATTTATATCAAAGATTACAAAGTAGTTAATTTCTATACAGGTACGCTCAAAAATTTCATTAGAATAGGTAATCGATAGTAACTTGCGTTCATAGCTATTATGGCGAATATCCCAATAACCACCTATAGTCAATAAAAGCAGTCTTCATTAGGGACCAATAACTAGCCAACCGAGAGGAGTACTGATGGAAGACCTGAATGAAACGATTCAAAAGCTAAGCATATTGGTTGTTGACGATATGGAAACCATGCGTAGCATGGTGAAAAGTTGTGTTAGAGAGTTAGGCGTTGAACATGTCTTTATGGCCAAAAATGGTGAAATGGCCTGGGGTATACTGGCCAACAAGCGTATTGACTTAATTATCTGCGACTGGGATATGCCAGAAGTTTCGGGGTTAGAATTGCTAAAGCGAGTCAAAACTTCAGAAATTTATAGTCATATGCCATTTTTAATGCTCACCGCAACCATTAATAAAGAAAATGTTCTGGAAGCAATTAAAGCCGGTGCTGATGACTATCTTGCCAAACCATTTCAATCAAAAGATCTGGAGTATCGAGTTATCAAGTTGCTTCGAAAAGTAAGAAAGCATTAAATAAAAGGAAGCCCTGGCTTTTCCACAAAAGCTGATATCAATTTTCTAAGCTGCCTACTCGGCAGTTCACAAATATTATTGTTTGGAGGATACTCCCATTGTTTTCTAAGCTGCCTACTCGGCAGTTCACCGCAGTATAATATGGAAAAATCTTTTAACAACAAATACTTAGGTTCAATTCAGTGATTTTACCAATATTTTCAAGCATAATATAACTTATTGATTTTATTATGATTTTAAAGAGCAGTAAAATAATGGGTTTATCAGGCTAAAATTACCCATAAATCTTTCCCCTACCCCAAAACTCTAATAGTAACCCGTTTTATCTTAAGTTTAACTGAGCAGCTAATTTACTTTTACAACCTTTCACATTCCAGTCGCTTAGCCAGCATCAGAAAATATCGCAATTGTCTCCCTTTGTTGATTTTTATTGAGAAACTCATGATTAGCAAAATGCTTATAAGACAGACGATCAGTCACTGCTAATGGCGCATATACACCATCCACTTCAATCGCATAAAAGTTATCGATAGCCCACTTTTTAAGTTCACCACCTTGTTGATTTCGGGCATTTAAAATAACTTCTGCCTGCTCACTGGAAATAAATTGAAAAGTATTATTCGCACAACTCCTGGAGTCAAATAGCAGATAGGTTGAGTCAGAAATTGGTGATACCGATAAAGTTGGTTTAATTTTCTCTTTCCATAACTCTCTCCATTTAACCACGACATTTTCAATTTCTTTTATCACATCCAGGTTATCTCTTGATTCACTCTGGTAATCTGCTTCAAAATGATAAGCAATTTTATTAATGTCAGAATAATCTGGAAATACTTCAAGGTATGCTCCCATCGGGCGAATTTTAGATAACCCATAAAGCTCACCTTGTTCAAAGTAAGGACTAAACCGATCGATACTTAACGCAAACACACCAGTCGGAGGGTGCAAATGTTCAATCAATGGGAGTATTTTCAGAGTACTTTTATACCAGGCTATTTGGTCACCCGGAAAACTGTGAAGAATATTCCAGTTAATCGTCACATCAAGCATTTTTCCTGACCGAAGCAGGTCAATATTTTTTCTTGCTTTAACCCCTTTTTTCATATGTTTTAATAGCGGTGTAGACAGTGATTCAATACCAGGCTGAATAACATTCACTGAAGCTAGCTTTAGTTTTTCAACCTGCCAGTATTTTAGATTGGATTTTTGTTCATAGAAAATATTCATTTCTAATCCTGAGTTAGCCAGCATCGGTAAAAAATCCTTAAAATAATTATGCGGCATAATGTTGTCAATCATGCATATATTAGGTGAACAATGTTGCTTAAAAAGTTTTTTCAATTCCATAATTGATTTCTCTGGAGACTTCTTTCTAAACCCCATCAAATCACCATTGATCCCACAAAATGTGCAATGGCTTTTTTCTCCCCACCAACATCCCCTACTAGTTTCAAATGGTAACCATATTTCAGCGTGTTTAATTAACTGACTATCAGGCAAAAAGTCGGCTAGTTGTTGATAATATTGTTGGTAATCGGGAGTCTCTAGCTGTTCGAGATTGGCTTTATTACCCCTGACAACTTTATTTTCTGGTAGTTTTTCCTGCTTAAGCAATTTTAGAAATAAGGCAAAGCTTTGCTCCGACTCACCAGAAAAAACATAATCGATGTTTTTATTGAGACTAATTACCCCCTCCGCCATCGCCCCTTCACAATTGGCACCACCCATTAACGTGGTGATTTTTGGATTTAACTGCTTAATTTTTGATAAAAGTGCAATACTTGAACTAGTTTGTTCAAAACTGGAAGTCGCACCAACACACTGATAGCCCGCTTCAACAATGCATTCAGCAATCATTGATACAAACTCATCAACTTTATAAGACGCCTTAGCATAACCTTTCAGGTGTCCGGTCAGTAGCGTGTTCTTGGAAGTTCGTATTTGACTCGATTCACTATAATTGACCTTACCTTCTATTGGGTCAAGACCGTAGGCAGCCTTGGAAAAGAAACGTTCGCCAATCAGACCAGTTGTCGGGGCGTAACATATCGATGTATAAAGTACCTCACCGATAATTGAGGCCAGAATAATATTGGCGTATAAAACATCCACCTTACTTTCTTCAGCTTGTACGTTTGCCTGAAGTAGATGTGCCGCAAGGGAGGGTCTATCAATACCTGCAAACGGCGGAACAATAATCAAAGCGTCCCCACCCGGTAAAGACGCTTTGATTTTTGATTTAATCATCTGATTGTCATTCATAAAACGACAACCCCGACTAAAAATCTTTTGAAATAGAAATCATTATTCCACCATCTTTTCTTACCGATGAGCCAGAGGGTGAATCTATTGCAGATAAACTTTCAAGAAGTTGCCTTTTCATTACATCATCTAAAATAACACCTTCTTTCTCAAGAATTCCGACCGGGTCTTTAACAAACCCTTCGGCATAGCACTTATCGGAATTCAATTTGTCTTGTATTTCTCTTAAATCAATCATCTAAATCTCCTTTTGTCTGATATTTTTAAGTTACAAGCAATGATTTATCAGGGTTACTGTTGGGTGACTTCTATCAACCAACCACCTATTTTCTTTATTATCGATAACAACACATTGTTTGGTAACTGTTTGCCCCCTTTAAATAAAAATATTGGCTACTTCAGCAATCGAGTTTTTATGTTTTGAATAAATTTATTACTGAAAATAATTATCAATTTCGCTATAGAATAAATCATCTAGCGACTATTTCGTGAAAATCACTGAATGCCAGCCGTTATCGCATAACGAATAATAAAATTAATAGTAAGAAAACAGGTATGCATAAGACAGCAACACTCTGCCTTCAGAAGCAAAAAGTATTGATATCGATATCAGATAACAGTGTATCTCATATTTTTTAGAGAAAAAATAACAAACGAGGCAAGCGATATCGATAAAATACCAATAAGCTTTGCTTAAAAATTAGCACCTGTTTTTAATTATGTAAACTAGTAACTGAAAAATCATGAACATATCCGACAAATATGCAATGTTTTTCTAGAAAACATCTCTAATTGAGAATTATTGATGTGTTTACTGTTAGAAATATGGGTGATTAATATTCGATGGAAAGCTAACTAACTTTTCTCCAAAATGGGACAGCCACATATTTATATTAAAAATTAAAAGGACATCCATTTTATATATTCAAAGCAGCTAACCTAGTGACGAAACAGAAGA
>CBDUHU010000073.1:0-10495 GCA_965366725.1 uncultured Kangiellaceae bacterium | reverse complement strand
TCCGAAAAGAGTAAAAGTAATCAGATTTCTTTTAAATGATTGTCTGGGCATGATATATAGCAAAGAGAGAAATAGAGTAACAAGACTAATGCCTAATTGGGTTCTGCTACCAATCCTTAATACACATGCAACTGAAACTAAGAATAGTATTATACTAAATGTATAAAATAAAGTTTTTGCCCTAATACGGCCTACAATTAAAATGGATGGGATACACATATTTAAAGTAAAAAATGCACCCATTTTTGTAGCAAGGATAATTTCTCCCGTCCAAAAATTAGGCAAATTTCTATCTACGGTAGCATAACCAAATTCCATAATATTTGAGAGTACTGATAGAAGTGGAGTTAAAGAATATATAACTCCAATAAAAAAAAGTAGATAAAATATTGAAATCTCATTGTTTTGTAGATTACTGCTGGCATATTTCCCCATTAAATAAAAAGCACAAGGGACTGTGGCATAAACAATTATATATTGGATCCCAATTGAGTCTGAAGCTTCATTAAGAAAAAAAAATAGGGCATAAGTAATTGAAAAAAGAAAGAGAAGAACAAAATTCTTATCTAAATTATTGATAAGAAAATCTTTATGTATATAAATATATGCGATTATTATATAGCTCACATATATATTAAGATTGTATGGATTTACAAGATAACAAATCATCAGGCCCGCAAAAACGTACCCAATTTTATTAATAAATTTGCCTATTATCATTTTATTAAATCCTTGATTTTATCAATTAATCTTTTAACTTTTGCCAGACTGCCAACATTCATACTCAATTCCTGATACCCCATCCCCACTAACAATAAGGCAGCTAAAGGGTCCGCGGCCATTTCTCCACAAATCTGAAATGGTATTCTGGCTTGCCGACATTCATCGACAATTAACTTTAATACCTTTATTACCGCCGGTTGAAAATGACTATAGAGATTTTTAACACGGACGTTATTTCGGTCAACCGCCATCATGTACTGAATTAGATCATTAGTACCAACAGAAATAAAGTCAACCCGCTTAGCAAATACTTTCAGTTGAAATACAGTCGATGGAACTTCAAGAATTAACCCTACTTGTGGCTTGATTACTTTCTTACCAATTTTACTGAGTTCATCTTCAACCTCATCAAACGCCTGTTGAATCAAACGAAAACTCTCATCTAGCTCTTCCAGAGTTGTAACCATGGGAATTGCTAGTTTTAATTGTGGACAGTCCTCACTCGCTCTAAAAATAGCTCGTAACTGAACCAGGAAAATTTCTGGATGATCAAGAGTAACCCGCACTCCTCTCCACCCTAAAAAGGGATTTTCTTCAACTATCGGAAAATAATCGAGTTGCTTGTCCCCACCAATATCCAATGTCCTGATTGTAACCGGCATATCTTTGAACTCTTGCAACAATTCCCGATAAATCTGAGCCTGAACATCCTCTGAGGGAAACTGCTGTAACTGCATGAAAGGAATTTCTGTTCGATATAAACCTATCCCGTTAGCGCCAATTTTGCGTACCATACTGCCATCGGTGCCCAGTCCACTATTGACCAATAATTGAATTTTTTTGCCATCTTTGGTCGCATTTGGCAAATGTTGATCATGGCTTAGTTCTTTAGCTAACTGGCGTTCTTCACGTACTAACGCAGTATATTGCTCTACTAATGCCTGAGAAGGGGAAATGTAGAGTTGTCCGTTGTAACCATCCACAACCAACATCTTGTTATCCATTCTCGTTATAGGGCATGCTTCCAACCCCATAATCGCAGGTATACCAAGCGCTTTTGCCAGTATTGCAGCATGTGAAGTAGACGATCCCTTTAACGATACAAACCCAACAACTTTGTCCATTGGTAGTTCAGCGATCATCGCGGCAGTCACATTTTGTGCAACAACTATTGTGTTCTCTTCAACCACCTTTGTCGATTTAGATGAACTAAGAAATTGTGCCAAAACTCGATTTGCCAAATCTTCAATATCATTTGCTCTTTCTCTTAAATAGGGATCATTCATCGATTTAAACGCTTTTAAGTGCTGTTGAATAACTTTACGAAGAGCCGTAGCCCCCCAAAAACCGCGCTTAATGACTTCTTGAACTTCTTCACCTAATCCTTTTGAACTGAGTATTTGTTGATAGGCATCAAACAGAGATAATTCCTGATCAGAAACTTTTCCCTGCATATGGCGGGACATTCTTTCTAGCTGACGATGGGTCGCTTTTACCGCAAACCCCATTTTTGCCAGTTCAGCTTCAATATCATCAGTTTTTCGATCAGGAATATCGTGAATACTTGCTAATGGAAAAATGACTCTTGCGCTGCCCACAGCAACACCAGGCGAAGCTGGGATCCCTCTGATAATACGAGTAAAAATATCGCTAGTTGCAGCTTCAAACAGTTGATTAACTTCATTGTTCAACAATATGGCTGAAAGCTGTGCTGCCAATGTAAGTAAAAATGTTTCTTCATCAAGTTCAAACTGACGTGGTGCTTTTTGTTGAATAACCAGCACCCCCAACACCTTTCTCTGATGAATTATTGGAACTCCTAGAAATGCATTAAATTCATCTTCATTCGCATCAGGACAATACTGGAAGGCGGGATGTTGGCTAGCTTGTTGCAGATGGATCGGTTCTTCACGTTGACCAATTAGCCCAACCAAACCTTCGTTAAAACCTAGTTTTACCCGTCCAATACCCTCGGGGTTTAGCCCCCGAGAAGCCATCAGAACAAACTGGCTTTGTTGATAATCCGCAATATAGATAGAGCAAACTTCAACGTCCAGCGCTCGACAAATTTCAGAAACAATCACATTCAGTGTTTGCTCCTGACCCTCTGCCAAACTGACTGCTCGTGTTACCTGACGCAACAACTCCAGCAATTAGTCTCTCCAAAAAATTAAGTTAATCTACTATTTTGAGGTACAATCCAGGCCAACAAAACGCGTTTAATTTTTTCGATTTGAACGACGGCCTCTGCTTTTTCTTTGACGAGCCTGCTGTTCCATCACGCTAGGTAGCAACTCCGACAAAGCTTGTCGATACACTGATTGTTTAAATGAAATAACCTGACGCAGTGGATACCAGTAATTCACCCACATAAAGTGATCAAACTCTGGATGCCCGGTTTCATCAAAATGAATACGAGACTCATTGCTTACCAGCCTCAACATGTACCACTTCTGCTTCTGACCAACACACAGCGGAAAACTGTCTTTACGAATATAACGATTAGGAAGACGATATTTTAGCCAGTTCTTAGTTGAGCCGAGTATTTTTACATCTTGCCTATCTAATCCGATTTCCTCTTTTAACTCTCTAAATAGAGCCTGTTCTGAGGATTCTCCAGCATCTACCCCCCCTTGAGGGAATTGCCAGGAGTTTTGTCCAATGCGTCTAGTCCAGAGCAGATTACCAAAATCGTTACATACAATAATGCCGATATTGGCTCGAAATCCCTCTGAATCAATCACTTATCGATACCAATTAAATATTTTATTAACTTATTCAACCATACAATTGACAATTCAGCAAATTTCTTTGTTATATTGCGAACAAGCTGTCGAAAACAATCTTATCTACTAATGCCATCAAAATCTGAAGAATCTCCAATTCTCCCGCCGAATACAGTCGCTGAATTAATCCAGCGGGCTGAAAATCTGGCTGGAAAAACCATCGGACAAATAGCCGCACAGCTCAAAGTTGAAGTACCAGAAAACCTGAAGACCAAAAAAGGTTGGCAGGGGCAATTTATCGAAAACTGCCTGGGAGCCGATTCCGGCAATTTATCACAACCCGATTTTAATCATCTAGGGATTGAGCTAAAAACGCTGCCAATTGACCTTAGAGGACGGGTTGAAGAGTCTACTTATGTTTGTGTCCTTAATCTTTCAGATCACCAATTGCTAAGCTGGGAGAATAGCGCAGTCTACAAAAAGCTCAATAAGGTCTTATGGGTTCCTATCGCGAGACAAGTCAACAAATCAGTGATTCACTCAATGGTCGCAACACCATTTTTTTGGTCCCCCTCCCAACATGAAGCCTCTCTGCTAAAAAAAGACTGGGAACATGTGATGGAACTGGTCAGTTTTGGCATGGTTGATAAGCTCAACGCAAAGCAAGGGGAGGTACTTCAAGTTCGTCCCAAAGCAGCCCACTCCAGAATTACAACCAAAGCCATCGGTGCACGCGGGGAAACCATTGAAACCCTGCCCAGAGGTTTTTATTTACGCGCAAAGTTTACTCAACGTCTGTTAAATTATAGTTTAAAAACGCAATAAAATAAGAATTCACCAGCTTGATAACCGCTTTAGCTTATGGAAAATACTTTTAATACTGATCCTTTGCACCATCTTTGGGTAATGGAACCATTGATGAAATTAAAAAACCTGCCACCAGAGATATTCCTATCACCGCAACATCTAAGGCAGTTTCCAAACCTCCAATGATATCTTTTTCAACCAACGCGAGAATACTTCGATAGCCTACAGAACCTGGTACCAAAATAATAAACCCGGGCATCATTATCATGGCACCTGGAATATCAAATAACCTTGAAACTATCTTTGCCATCAGTCCAATGGTTATTGCACCACAAAAAGCCCCCAATGAGGGCCCAAGTAGTTTGGAAGCAAAAAATACGGTAGTGAATGCGGTTAGTGCGCTTAACAAAAACCAGACAACATCTTTCTTCCGGGCTTCAAACAGTGGTACCAAAGCAACCGCAGCAACCGCCGCCGCAAGCCAGATACTCCAAAAAGGAACTTGCTCTACTTGAGAACTTTGTACTTCTAATGCCAGCAGATTGCCGATCTCAACTCCAAGAGCACTACCAAATGCGAGTTGAATAAAAACAGTTGCAGCGCCAGTGAGACGAGCAGTTCCGGAAACCATATTTTGGGTTGCCAGTTCAGCCATCGCAATGGTTAAGGACAACCCGGGTAGTAAAATAATCAGTCCAGATATGACCACTACTGAAATAGCAATACTATGGCTAAACCAATAATCCAGAAATAAAGCGATTATAGTTGCTAAAAACGCGCATGTTGACGGCAGTAAATGATCAAGCAATGGCCGGGTTCTAGACGCCAACGCCACACTTCCCATGACCAGCCCTATCAACCCGGCAGATAGCATTTCCATTGTTCCACCTGAGAATATCCGGGCGATACAAGCAGAAACTAATGCAAAAGCAAAGACAATTGTCCAGCCTGAATACTCGGGAGAACTCTGTGAAACCTGTTTTAGTTTTATCGCACCGGATTCACTGGATAATTCACCGGAAATTACCTGTTGAGCTATTTCACTGGTTTTACGTAATCGCTCCAGATTGACTTCACCTGGGGCAACTCGAATTAAGTAAGTTTGCGCACTCCCACCAGGCGGCAAAAGAGTCATACTGATAGAAGTTGGTAAAGACATGCACTGAATACCAAATCCTAACGCTTCAGCACAGCCATTCATTGTATGCTCTAATTCATACGCAGGTAATCCATAGGTATGTAACGCTTTTGAAAGTCTGAGCAAAAAACCAACCGGCTCACTTCTTCTGGGTGCGTGAGGAATATCGTCCAGCGAACGAATTTCGGTAACTAATGTATCTGACGATTGTGGCATTTGAGTATTTTCTACTATAGTTATTAAACAATTAAATTCTATTAATAAAACCTTAAATTACAATGACTTTTTTGTCATTATGGGTTACTTTCCCTAGTCGAACATTGTTGAGTAAGTATAAGTTAATATTTTGTATTTGCATCCTAATCTTGTGCGCCAAACCAGGACTTTATTGAACCTGTTCGCTTTACTGTGCTTAATTTTTAGTTACACAGTTAGTGCAGCTCGCAACTCAATTAGCTTTCAACATATAGGTACCGAACAAGGACTACCTCAAAGTACTGTCAACACTGTCTTTCAGGATAGTCATGGTTTCATCTGGATGGGAACCTATGATGGCCTGACCCGATTTGATGGCTATCGATTTGTCAACTTTAAGAGCAATCCATTAGATCCCGAATCATTATCAAATAATATCGTTATTTCGATTATCGAAGATAAAAATGGTTTTCTCTGGATTGGTACCGCGCAAAACGGATTAAACAGATTTGATCCGGATAGTGGAAAATTTACCCGCTTTTTATCAAAGACTGATGATTTTGATAGTTTAAGTAACCCTCAGGTTCGAGTTGTTCACCAGGATACTAACGGCAGAATATGGGTAGGAACTAACCATGGTCTTAATCTCTTTCTGCCTGAAAAACAGGCATTTGCGCACTTTTACCATAACCCACTCGATAACCAGTCATTACCACATGGACCAATTGTTGATATTGTCGACGATGGCTCTGGTAATCTCTGGATCGCCAGCGATGAGCAACTGGCCCACTTTGATATTGATCAGCAGGTTTTTTCAATCATCAATAAAAACACTTCGCCCAGCCAGATTAAAACTCTTTATCTAGATACTGATAATAGTTTATGGGTCGGCACACGATACGATGGGCTTTATCATCTTCGTCCAGATACGCCGGAATTCGGACAATATCAACATGATGAGTCTGACCCTGGTAGTTTAAGTAATAATGATGTTCATGCGATTTTGAGGGTACAAAGTGGTGATCTTTGGATTGGTACTCAGGAGGGTGGGCTTAATATTCGACGCAAGGGCGCTGAAGCATTTAGGCATTTTGAACGAAATTCTGCTGACCGCCATAGCTTGTCAATTAATGATGTCTGGTCATTGTACCAGGATAAATCTGGATTAATCTGGGTAGGCACTGCGGGCGGCGGGGTCAATATTACTATGTCGTTTGAAAATCGATTATCTCGATTAACTCACGCACCACATCAAACCAATGGACTTTCACATGAGTTTGTATGGGATATAGAAGAAGATAACCAGGGAAGGATTTGGTTTGCTACTTTAAATGGACTTGATCAATATTTTCCAGAAACCGATACTTTTAAACACTTCAACCAATTTGTTGATTATCGAAGCCAGAAAATAGGTAATAGAATTCAAACTTTTACATTCGATAACAATGGCCATATCTGGTTTGGTAATCAGCAAGGACAAGTAGCCGTATTTAATCCTGAATCTGGCGAAAGTCACCTTATTCATCGTAACGGGTTTCCAAGGGGTCACGTCAGCTATAACCGGATTAGAATGATTGAGAAAGATCATTTTGGTAAAATCTGGGTTGGCACCGATGATGGTCTGATAAAACTTGATGTTAGTTCTAAAACTATCGTTGATGAATATAACTTTTCTGAACAGGGTCAACTCGGAGAATCAGCGGTAAGAACGATGCTTCAGGACGACAATGGCATTATCTGGTTTGGAACCTGGAGTAAGGGTTTACAGAGATTTGATCCAGAGTTTGGTTCAGTAACTAATTTTGAAAACAATCCGAGTGATAAGAATTCGCTCAGCGATAACACAGTGCGCAGCCTTTATATGGATGGGCAGGGAAACCTATGGATAGGTACATTTAATGGACTAAACTTCCTGTCAGCTGAGCAAATAGAGAATGAAACTTACCACTTTAAAAGTTATCTTGAAAAAGATGGATTACCTAACAGTGCTATTTACGCAATTGCTGCAGATATTAACGGCAAATTGTGGTTAAGCACCAATAACGGACTTTCAGAATTTGACCCGACTAACAAACGTTTTATAAATTACACAATTGAGGATGGATTAACAACTAACGAGTTTAATGGCAATGCGGCGATTCGTTCACTATCAGATGAGATATATTTTGGCAGTGTAAATGGGGTCACCATTATCAATCCTGTTTCCAGAACGCAAACTAATTTCAAACCTGAGATTAAAATCACCGGTATTAGCGTTGCAGGTAATCCAATATTACCTAAAGGCGTCCCTTATCAACGACAACCTCTTGATTTAGAGCACAATGCCAATGATCTGGTTTTCGATTTTGCCGCACTTGATTATCGTCATCCCAACCGAAACAAATTCCGATATCGTCTGCTGCCATACAATGAAGAATGGATTGAAACAACCGGCAATAGTAAGGCCGTATTTACTAATCTTGACCCCAACCAATATACATTTGAGTTAAAAGCCACCAATGGTGATGGTGTCTGGGGAGAAGGAGCTGTTACTCTGCCGTTCACCATAAGACCACCAATCTGGCAGACATGGTGGGCCTATTTTCTCTATTTCGGGGCAATTGTCGCACTGATCGCCTATTACCTGAATAAACAGGAACGTTCTTTACAAGAACAAAAAGCAATCAACGAACATTTGCGCAGAGTCGATCAGCTCAAAGATGAGTTTCTGGCAAACACTTCGCACGAACTTAGAACACCGCTTAATGGAATTATTGGAATTGCAGAGTCCTTAAAGGAAGGAATTGCAGGACTACAAAATCAGAAAACATTAAATCATTTGCAGCTGATTATTGACGGAGGAAAAAGACTCTCTCAGTTGGTTAATGATATTTTAGATTTTAAAAAACTATCCCACAACAACCTTGTACTACAACGAAAAGCAGTTGACCTGTCAGCAATTGTTGATGTGGTTATTAGTTTGTTACGCCCGCTGGCCGAAGAGAAAAAGCTACAAATTATTAACTCTGTTACCCAACAATTGCCTTTAATTTATGCCGATGAGAATCGTATGCAACAGGTTCTCCATAATTTAATAGGCAATGCAATTAAGTATACAAGAGAAGGTAAAGTCGAGATAAATGCCTCCAATAAAAATAATTTTGTCGAAGTCTGTGTAACTGACAGCGGAATAGGTATTGATAGCTCTCAACTTGATATTATCTTTGAACCTTTTGAACAAGCCAATATTGTTGAAACAATCAGTCACCGGGGAACGGGGCTTGGACTATCCGTAAGCAAACAACTCATTGAAGAGCATGGTGGAAATCTGTGGGTCAGTTCAGAAATGAATGTTGGTTCCAAGTTTTACTTTGAAGTCCCAATCTGGCTAGAAAGTATTCACGAACGAGAAGCCAGCGATGCTATCACCAGCGAAAAGCCATCGCCAATTCGTAGCCAGACTAAACCACAGAAGAATGCAGATGATGCTGACTCAATACAAAAACTGGATAAAGGTAAGGTTTTAATCGCTGATGATGATCCTATTAACCTACAAGTGCTTGCCGACTTATTACAGATGAAAGGTTATGAAGTCAAAAGTGCACCTGATGGTGTTCAGGCAGTAAAACTAGGACTGGAAGAAAATTTTGATCTGGCGGTAATTGACATTATGATGCCTGGAATGTCCGGCTACGAAGTATGCAAAACGCTCCGCCAGAAATATAGCCCATTAGAACTACCGATACTCCTGCTTTCAGCACGAAACCAACCAGGTGATATCAGTGCTGGATTCGAGTCTGGTGCGAATGACTATGTCACCAAGCCAATTGAACGTGAAGTCCTACTTAGTCGAATACACACAATGCGCTTAATCGGAGGGTTGGTTAAGGCCAAACAGCAAGAAGTTCACACTGCCTCATTACAGCAAGCTTGTGAACGCATGGGTAAATATTTTCCTAAGCAGATGGTACGTCAAATCATCACCAATGATGAACATGGTCCCTTGCTGGCAAAACGTAAACAAATAACCGTTTTATTTGCTGATCTTGCTGGTTTTACCACAATATCTGATCGATTCGAACCAGAAGCGATTACTGAAATTCTAAATAGTTTTCTGGGTAAAATGGGCGATTTGATCGAGTCAAGAGGAGGTATTTTGAATGAAATACTTGGAGATGGACTAGTGGTTTTGTTCGGCGCAATTGATAATATGGACAAGCAGTCACAAGCAATATCGGCCGCACACCTTGCGCTTGAAATGCAATCTGCAATGGAACAATTAGCTGAACAGTGGCTTGAGGCAGGGTTCGATCACAATGTCCGTCTAAGGATAGGTATTCACCAGGACTTCGCCACTGTCGGTAATTTCGGCTCACAGGATATTATCGCTTTCAGGGCTATTGGTAGTGGCGTTAACCTTGCTGCTCGCCTGGAAAATTATTCTCCTTCAGGTGCAATTACTGTCAGCTATCCGGTTTATGCACAATGTAGAGATATTTTTACCTTTACCGAGTTAGAAGAGGTTCAATTCAAAGGCTTCAATCATACTCACCGAGTGTGCCGATTAAACGGTGTTAAGACCAGCTAGATTATTCACCTTATTTTATAAAACCAGCTACTCTCGAGTAAAACGGATTAATAAAACTAATAAAACAATACCACTCCAACTATATCCGAATGACTTTGTGCGAACCTGATGAAAAGGTACCGATGCCTTTTGGGCAACTTTTAGATCTGGTTGTATATCAGTTATCTCCGCACTAGCGGAATTTAAATCTTGCGCTGGCAACGACATGGAAATGCCGCCCAACAGCAACAATATTACCAATAACAATGACTTCATCATTCCCCCTATTTAGCAACAATCAAATTAATCACTATCAGACTAATCAATCTATTTGCTAATCCCTAGCGGGATAATCAAAGT
>CBDUHU010000072.1:0-10511 GCA_965366725.1 uncultured Kangiellaceae bacterium | reverse complement strand
GTAGGTCGCTTTTCATGAGTTGCTGAGATATCTAGAAAAACCAGTTCGTCCGCTCCTTGTGCTTGATATGAAAGAGCTAGTTCAACCGGATCGCCCATATCCTTTAATTGTTTAAAGTTAATGCCTTTGACGACTCGGCCATCACTGACATCGAGACAGACGATGACTCTAGGCATTAGACAATCGAGCTGATTAGTCAATGACAGATTAGACATTTGAATCCTCCTGCAAAGCTAATGATTGCTTAATTATGTTACTTCCTATCGCAGCGGATTTTTCCGGGTGAAATTGAACCCCGGTAAATTGATTACATTTAATAGCCGCGCAAAACTGCTCGCCATAACTGGTTGTCGCAATTGAGTATTTACTTTGTTTAATCGCAAAACTATTAACAAAGTAAACCGCTTCTTGGTCCCAATAATTTCCAGTTAGTTTTGCCCAACCAATCATTGGTTTTTTTGGGAATTTAAGAGCCTCTGCTTTACCAGAAAACCATGAAAGCCCTTTGATATTTTGATCTTCGTCACTTGCTTCAAAAAATATTTGCATACCAACACAAATACCTAATATAGGAGTTTGTTGTTGGCGGATATTATTTAAATATTCATCCCAACGATTCAGTCGGATATTTTTCATAACGGTTCCAAACCGACCCTGACCAGGAACAACCACACCATCAAAGAACTTATCATTTGGCTTGTCACAAATTTCGACCTGATAATCGAGTCTCTCTATTGCAGCTCTTAAACTAAAAAGATTACCGGCTTTAGTATCGATAATGAGTATTTTTTTCATCAGATAACCTTATAGTTGACCTTTAGTTGTATTGTTTCCGGAACTCGGTGTCAGGGCTTCGTTCAATGCATAAGCTAGCGCTTTAAAACATCCTTCTGCAAGGTGATGATTGTTGCGAAAGTAGATAGGCCTAATATGCAACGTGATTGCAGAGTTAATTGCCAGTGTATTGAAGAAGTGTTCAAACATCTCAGTACTGACTGAACCAATTGTTTCACGACTAAAGGTTAGCTCTCCAACGTAAATGCCGCGGCCAGAAATATCAACTGCGCACATAATCAGAGCCTCATCCATGGGTAAAATTCTTTGGCCATAGCGTGTTATTGCGGTGTTTTTCCGCCAGCTTTGCTGAAGTGCATCGCCCAGACAAATAGCAATGTCTTCTATACTGTGATGGTCATCAACTTCCCAATCTCCTTGTACTTTAATATCAAGATCCCATTTTGCATGTGATGCTAATTGTTCCAACATGTGATCAAAGAACTTAATTCCAGTGTCAATATTGATTTTCTGCTTGCCATCAATATTTAATTGGAGTTGGATTTCAGTTTCTTTAGTCTTTCGATAAATACTAATACCGGTTTGATTATTTATTTGAGCGGGCATAACCATTCCTCCAGATCGTTAATACTATTGAGTACTATGTCAGCACCTGCGCGATATTGTGAAGCCGCGTTTTTATTACCAATACCTATTGCGACACAGTTTGATTGTTTGGCTGCGGCCATATCATCAGGATTATCACCACACATCCAACTTGAGCTTGAAAAGCACTGTTGGAGCTTAATAATTCCTTCGGGTGAAGGTTTTGGCTTGTCGACATCATCAAGACTTATTATGTTTGTCGTAGACAACTGAACCAGTTGG
Organism: uncultured Kangiellaceae bacterium; assembly: GCA_965366725.1. Lineage (GTDB taxonomy): Bacteria > Pseudomonadota > Gammaproteobacteria > Enterobacterales > Kangiellaceae > Aliikangiella. The sequence goes on along the minus strand of CBDUHU010000072.1, from coordinate 8,849 downwards.
CATCCATTGAGTGCTTCTTCCGTTGGTCTACCTGTGACTACCGCAAAAATAGATTGTTTAATTGCATTTATTCTAGAGATGAGAGAGGGATTGATTAATGGTATTTCGTTAGCAACAAATCCATCGTTATTATCACCCGAATATAAGTCTTGAAATCGCTCTACAATCATATCAAAAGGAATTGTGATGCCTCGATCCTCAAGTAATTTTTGAGTCACTACCCAATCATTGTTATAACCGCCAGACGCTTTAAGTTGTTCAATCTCTCTTATTTCAATGGTCGAACCGCTGAGTTGTTTCACGGTTTCTCTAATTGTTAAATCATAGCTGTTGGTTGTATCAATTAGTACACCATCCATATCTAAACAAATTAATTTTGGTGTTAGTGATTGTTGCAATAAAGACATTAAACGGGCGATATCAAATGGTATGGTAATTCTCAAACAGTTTTTCAATGAACTATCAGAAAAACATCTGACTAATATTTGATTTTTTTTCAGAAACGACTGGATGGCTTGAGCTTGTTGCTCTGGTAATGATAATAATAGAAAATTCGCCTGGCTTGGTATAACTGAAATTTTATTAGTTTCCAGCCAGCTAGTTATTTCTTCTCTATTTTTTCTTATTTGTATAACATAGTCATTAACTTCCTGTCGATTATTTCCAGATAATGCACGTGAGGCTATTTCGATTGTTGGTTGAGATATATTGAATGGCATGCAGCGTTGTCTAAATTGTTCTATTAACTTTTTACTTCCAAGCAAATAACCTAGTCGAATAGCCGCTAAGCCATAGGCCTTTGAAAGGGTTCTTAGAATAATCAAGTTATCGTACTTTGCTAATAGGTTATTGCTATTGGTCGATTGAGAATAGTCTGTATTTAAACATTCACTAAATTCAATATAGGCTTCGTCCAGAAAAACCCAGCTGTTATTTTTTTTTGCTGCATCCAGTATATCAGTTAGAGAACACAATGAAATTAGCTCGCCGGTTGGATTGTTGGGGCGAGTAATAATTGTTATTGACGGTGGCTGTCGTTCAATGGATTTTAATATACGTACAATATCAATTGATAAGCCATTGACTGGTGCTATTAATTCAGCTTCCAGCTGCCAACTTTCAACTCCCCAAAGATATTGAGAAAACGCAGGTAAAGGCAGAACCAGGCGGGCTGACTCTTGAATTACGCGCATTAAGATCATAATCGCCTCGTCACCGCCATTAGTACAAAGTACTTGTGAGACATCAAGCCCATTATTATTTGCTATTTGTTGTTCGAGAGGACTGCGGTCCGGATATTGCCAGAGTGGTTTATTGAAAACATAATCCTGGCTTAGCCTGCAATCATTATCGCTCCGTTCATTAAAATCGAGTTTTAGTAATTGGTTCATTAGCTTAGTCCAGTTTATAGTGCTTTACGAATAGGTGTTTCCAGAATATCTGTCGCACCCGCGGCTAATAATTGTGGGATCAGGTTACGGATCTGAGTTTTCTTAACGGCAGCTTTTACGGCAAATCCTTTATCTTGATAGAGCCGCGAAACTGTTGGATAGCGCATAGCAGGTAATAGTGCAACAATGGAGTTAATTTGTTCATTTGAACAATTCATTTCTAGTAGAACTCGTTCTCGACCATTGATCACTGCTTGCATTAAAGTCACCAGATCTTCTATATCCTGACGTTTGCCGGGATCTTTTAATGAGTCAGCGTTGGCGATAAACTGAGTCGTACTTTGCATCACTGTATCGACAATCTTTAACCGGTTGGCTCTAATTGTTGTACCGGTCGAAGTATTGTCGATAATCATATCCGCATCTTCGGGCGGAAACACTTCAGTTGCACCATATGAACGAAGTAACTGATAATCTATGCCAAGTTGATCGAGATATTGAGTACTAATATTTTTATATTCAGAAGCAACAATAAGTTTGCGCTGCTGCATCTCTTTCCAGTCCCAATTTTCCGGAATACAAGTAACAATTTTTACCGGGTCATAACCTAGATCTTTTAATATCTCTACATTACTGCAACGTTCTTTAATCCAGTCTAGACCGGCAAATCCGATATCATGCTGTCCCATTTCAACCAGTGATGGAATATTCTGACTTTTCAATAACTTTACATCTAGATCAAAGCCAAATGCTTTTGGGCGATAATCTCTTTCTCCAGCGGATAATTCAATCCCACAATCTGTCAGTAGCTTTAATACTTTGGTATTTATGCGACCCTTTGGAAGTACTAGTTTTAAAGTCATTTTTCTGATTCTCATTTTATTTAAAGTTAATTATTTGAAGACAAAAAAAAGCCCCGTTTAATTTATTAAACGGGGCTTTATATTATTTATGTTTTATTAATATATACGCGAAAGCACCGTCATCTGAAGTGATGATGGTGATGATGAAGTGCCACGCTTGCAGGCAAAGAGATAATAGTTAATGTTTTCATGTTAATTATCATTTCAGATTCCAATCAAGCGTACCAATACCAAAAGGTTATAAAGCCAATATTTAGTATTTAACAGACTTTTTTCCGGTATTTTTCATTCTGTTAGAAAGCAACTGATATAATTTCCCGGCTTTAATCAGTACAAATAAAAGGTGGCTGTAGCAGAAGATCGATAAGAGAGCGATTAATTTAATTAACCAACCAGTTTCTGAAGCAAAAGGAGCTATCAATATTGTTAGAAAAGCGATTAGAAACAACTGGTATTGACGCTTTGATTGAACTGCTGAAATGACTTGGTGCATATTGCTCAATGGCATTTTTTTTGACGGAAGTTTTATCCATGCCTGTTGCAGATTTAACCAGATCAAAAATGGAACTATCTTTAGCATCATTCCAGTGATTAGCCCAATGATTCCACCAAATATTACAAAAGCCAAAATGGCCAACTCAATTTGAGTTAAGTACTCTCCAGAGTAAACTAAAGTGAGCAATAGTAAGATACTTGCAATTGAGACACTTAACATTGCTGTGTTCCAAAATTGAATGGTAGGATCTTTGCTCTTTCGTTTTCGCCGGCTGAGTAGATGAAGCGTACTAAACCCATAGACTAAAAACATTAGATATAAAATAGCTGATAGAAATTTTTTAGTTATTCCGACAAATGAGCTGTGTTCTAAAAAATTCAAGCTTGTTAATAGTACAAGTAGTATGAAGATAAATGGTGGCAAATAGTTTTTTAGCCAATGGGGATACTCTGGTGTGACATAAAACATTGGAATAACCTGAAAGCTGACAGCCATTACTAACAACAAAACCCAACCTGCAAGCCCCCAGAGCAGGTGGATATTAGTCCACAGGCGGAAAGCTGGGAACCAGTTTGGACTTATCCATGCGATTACAAAAAAAAAGCCAAGGCAGACAGTTATCAACAAGCTAAATGCCGCCAGTTGGATGCTTCTGCTGGTTGGTGTCCAACGCATCCTTGAAGTTCCGACCAATATCCCGGATATAAAGATGGCAATGCAAAGAAATAATATACATCCAGCTAAGGTGAGTAACCAGTCAATGGAGTATATAAAACCGGTCAATAGACCAACTGTTCCAGATACCAGAAATAGGTACACTAACCGTGCAAGCTTGTCTGCTTTTGGTAAATTAGCCCCGGTAACAACAGGTAATATCTGAAATAATGAGCCCAGCATCACCATTAACATAAAGCCAAGGGTTATCGAGTGAGTAAGCGCCAAAACCAGATTAGACCAACGGGACGCCAGATCGGCAATAGGAGCAAATAGTAAAATTGCTGCGCCGATGATAATAAATAGCGGCGCTGTTAAGAAAAACCTGAAAGGAATGTCAAGTGAGGGCATTGAGTCAAAAGTTAAGCCGGTTAACTTCATCTTTCAGATCCGCAAAGTTGATTAAGGTCTAAACTAGCAAGGTTTGGATTAATTAACCCTTCGGGAGATAGCGATTTCTGCTGCCATATATAAATATCGTATGCCTGTCGCACGCCTCTTTGGGCATGGAAATTAAACTGCATTTTCTTAAGCGTTTGGTATAGCAGTTTTGGTTGTTGGCGATGCTCAACTTTGAGGTATTGGGTTAATGTCAGTGTTGGCAGCAAAGCCATGATTTTTTGAAACGGTTCTGGTGCGGGTAAATCGCTGACATCTAGGGATATCATTTCCATGGCTAGATAACCTGAAAAATTAAACCAGATTTTTCATCTGGGAGATAATATTGGCTGTATCGACGTGTTGATCTGCCATAGGGTAAAGCATTTGTTCTTCCTTCATATTATGTTGCTGGATCATAATCATTAGTGTTTCACTAATACCAAGGCACTCTTCTTCGTTCTGGCTACTTAATGCCGCGCCAATTTGCTCCATCAAATTGCGCATATGCTGATGTTCAGAACGCATAACCATTGTTGGGCCCTGGGTCATGCCGGTTGCGGCTTCAAATGCAGGAAACAGTATCGTTTCTTCCATATCAAAGTGCTTTAGTAATAATTTTGAAAAATTATCCCAGTTGCTTTCCAGACTTTGCCAATCTTTCTCCTGAATAATATTTTCAAATTCTACAAATGCATCATCGCATTGACGATGATCATCAGTCATATAACTCGTAATGTTCATATTCACCAGGCTCAAATTAATAAAATATGTGTTTATAAGATAGGTGTCAGTTTAACCAATCTACTCAGTTAAAACCTAGTAATTTAGTAGGTTATTAGTAGATCTGGATCAAGAAAGTATCGATTAATTAGTTGAGCATGATTGTAATCTGTCGGTTCTCTATTTACAGGTTAATAGCGGACATCTGATGTGCAATATTTGTTAGCGATGTCAGTGTTTAATACTTGGCATTTAATTGCCAATAAACAACTGGTTACATGTTAATAAATTGAAGATTGTTAAATGATTCGTTAATCAATGCCTTTAGCAAAGGTTATTCTACTGAGAAATAAGGATAACTGGTTAACTAAAGAGAATTGAATGCCGAAGTTTGATATGATCTAGCGCAGTTTAAGCAACTTCTCAGAGTTTTAATCAATGAAAATAACCCTGCCTGCTTTTAATCGTGCAAACGTACTGGTAGTTGGTGACCTGATGCTGGATCGCTATTGGCACGGAGGGAGTTCCCGAATATCCCCGGAAGCTCCGGTACAGGTTGTCAATGTTGGCCATATTGAAGAACGTCCCGGTGGCGCTGGAAATGTTGCGCTTAACATTGCCAGTCTGGGGGCTAGTTCAACTTTAATCGGAATTACCGGAAATGATGAAGCTGCAGATAGCTTACAGGCTAAATTGACTGGTGCGAAGGTTAATTGCGATTTTGAAAGGCTTGAGGGAGTGCCGACAATTACCAAACTCAGAGTGATAAGTCGGCAACAGCAATTAATTCGTCTGGACTTTGAAGAAGCGTTTAAAGGGCGTGGCACAAGTGGATTAGCAACTAAAGTAGACAACTATATTGATAGCTCAGGCGCTATTATTCTCTCAGATTATGCTAAAGGAACATTAGAAGATATTCAGACATTGATCAAACTGGCCAATAAACATCAGGTTCCAGTTTTGGTTGACCCAAAAGGCACTGATTTTTCACGCTACCATGGGGCTACTATTCTTACTCCGAATTTGAGTGAATTTGAGGCTGTTGTCGGTCATTGTGAAGATGAAAGAACTCTGGTTGAGCGCGGTCATAAACTACTTAAAAAGCATCAATGGCAGGCACTGCTGGTAACCAGAGGAGAGCATGGGATGACCCTGTTGCGTGAGGGCAAAGCAGAGTTGCATTTACCAGCACTGGCCAGAGAGGTTTTTGATGTGACTGGCGCTGGAGATACGGTCATTGGTACTCTTGCAAGCGCTATTGCTGCGGGCAGCGAGTTGGAAGATGCGGTTGCATTGGCCAATACTGCTGCTGGTATTGTTGTCGGAAAGCTTGGAACGGCAACTATCAGCGCGCATGAAATTAGACGAAAGCTCCGTGTTGCAGGTGGCTCAGGTACTGGTGTAATGAATGAGCAACAGTTACAAATGGTTGTTGATGAAGCAAAAGCACATGGTGAAAAAATCGTAATGACTAATGGCTGCTTCGATATTTTGCATGCCGGACATGTTGACTATTTACAGCAGGCTAAGTTGCTGGGCGACAGACTCATTGTTGCAGTTAATGATGATAATTCAGTGCGTCAGCTAAAAGGAGAAGGACGTCCGGTTAATCCATTAGATAGACGTATGTCAGTCTTGTCTGCTTTAGGTTCTGTCGATTGGGTGGTTGGGTTTTCAGAGTCAACGCCAAGAAGACTGATCAGTAAAATACTGCCGGATAAACTTGTTAAAGGTGGTGACTATAAAGTTGAACAAATAGCCGGAGCCGCAGAGGTATTAAACAATGGCGGAAGTGTTGAAGTCCTCCAATTTGTTGACGGAGTTTCAACAACTAAAATTATTGAACAGATTAATACCAGTAGTTAACCATAATGGATATTGATAATTGTCGAAGAATAATGATTATAGGTGGAATTTTTGCTTTGCTATCAGTCGTATTAGGAGCATTTTCTGCGCACGCATTAAAAGCAATTCTGGATGATTATGCCATCAATCTGTTTGAAACAGCTGCTCGATACCAGATGTTTCATGCGATTGCATTATTAATCTGTGGGGTTTCCGGCCATCTTGGGTTAATCCCGGAACGTTGGACAAATATTGCGGCAATAGCATTTATCACTGGTATTGTTCTTTTTTGTTGTTCACTCTATCTTCTTGGGTTAACCGGTATGCGTTGGCTAGGGGCTATCACTCCAATTGGAGGGGGCGCTTTTATCGTTGGTTGGGTGGGGATGCTGATTGGTCTAATCAAAGCACAGAAAGCTGAACGATTAATCGATAACAAGAGTGAACAATGAACAAAAACAAACCACGAGTAATAATTGCTATTCTAGGCTGGGTATTATTGCTTAGCGGTTTATTTCTTTATGTCGTTCCTCTTTTTTATTTCTCTATGGGGTTTTATTCAGGTTTATTTGCATTCATGCTTATATTTGCCGGAATTAGCCTCTTAAAGTATCGAAAGGATCAGTTGAATCAATAATTTCATACTGATAAGTTCTAGTTAAACTGGTGATGGAAACAGTATCAATGACGAATATTAAATTGACAGAATTTAGCCATGGTGCGGGTTGTGGATGCAAAATCTCTCCGGCGGTATTAAAGAAAATTCTTGCGACTGATAATCATATTTTCAAGCATCCACAACTGCTTGTAGGTAATGAAACCAGCGATGATGCAGCCGTTTTTGATTTAGCTAACGGAACCTCGATAATCAGTACTACAGATTTTTTTATGCCAATTGTTGACGACCCATTTACATTTGGCCGGATAGCAGCAACCAATGCCATCAGCGATATATATGCTATGGGGGGGAAACCTATAATGGCAATTGCCATCTTAGGGTGGCCGGTCGATAAGCTCCCAGCTGAAGTGGCCCAAAAAGTTATCGAAGGTGGCAGACAGGCATGTGCTGATGCTGGAATGAGTCTAGCCGGTGGACATAGCATTGATAGTCAGGAGCCAATTTTTGGGTTAGCGGTAACCGGAGTGATAGAAACCGAGAAAGTTTTACGAAATTCTACCGCAACCACGGGATGTGAACTTTTTCTGACAAAACCACTGGGGGTTGGAATTGTCTCAACAGCTCAGAAAAAGAAAATTCTGGATATTGAAGATATTGGTCTTGCAGAAGAGTATATGTGTCAATTAAATAATGTTGGTAGCGTATTTTCTAAACTGGAAGGCGTCACTGCAATGACTGATGTGACGGGGTTTGGTTTATTTGGACATCTGCTGGAGATTTGTCGAGCGAGTGGACTATTAGCTGAAATAAACTTTGATCAGGTACCTCTGATTGAGCAGGCGGAGAAGTATCGCTTAAAAAAAGCTATTCCCGGTGGAACCTTTCGAAACTTTGACAGCTATGGAAAACAAGTTTCCAACCTGACAGAAAAACAACTTCACTATGGTTGTGATCCGCAAACCAGCGGTGGGCTTTTGATTGCTGTTGAACCTGAAGCGGTTAAAGAATTTAAGGCAACAGCATTAGCTGAGGGGTTAACACTGGAGAGCTTTGGTCATCTAGTGGATATGCCAGCCGCATCTGATACTTATATTAATGTGTTATCCAGTTAGTGGCGGACTGGAATGCTAAGTAAAAATATTAAGAATCGAGCAGATACCGTTAACTATAGAGAACTTTTTTTGTCACAAACTCCGCTGATCGACTTGAGGGCACCTTGTGAATATAACAAAGGCTCATTTCCTGGCGCAGTTAGTTTGCCTTTGATGACTGATATTGAAAGACAAAAAGTAGGAACTTGTTATAAAAGGGACGGACAACAAGCGGCGATTAAACTAGGTCATCAGCTGGTTAAAGGTGAAATTAGAGAAGAGCGTCTGGCAGGTTGGGTTGAATTTGCAAAACAAAACCTGGAAAACGGCTATCTATTTTGTTTTAGAGGTGGTTTGCGATCAAGAACCGTTCAAAGTTGGCTGGCAGATTCCGGGATTTACTATCCTATGGTTTCAGGTGGTTACAAAGCACTAAGGCGCTTTTTAATTGATACCACAGAGCGTCTTACTGTCGAGTTACCCTTTTATATTATTGCGGGCCTGACCGGGTCAGCCAAGACAATTTTACTGAAAAAGCTCACTAACAATATTGATTTGGAAGCTTTAGCCAATCATCGTGGTTCTAGTTTTGGGCGTCAATTAATCCCCCAACCATCCCAGATTGATTTTGAAAATCTGCTCGCCATTGAGTTATTAAAACTGGAAGAACAATCGGCCAGCTATATCACGTTAGAAGATGAAGGTCGGCTGATTGGTGCTCGCTCAACT
>CBDUHU010000071.1:0-10545 GCA_965366725.1 uncultured Kangiellaceae bacterium | reverse complement strand
TATCAGGCTGAAGCTGGTAAGGAGTTTTTTCGACTTCTTCGATCATATTAAACTATTCCACAGCTTTGTCGCATCATCACTTGAATGATGAGAACCAATACAGGCGCGCAAACATTCCCCAACAAAGCGATTAATCTGGCGCTTCTCATCTACAGGTTTCTGATCACTCCCATAACGGGTATGGATAGCCGCCAATGCAGCGGGACCACTCCCTTCCATCACTTCCAGCATTTTAGCATCATGATAAAGTCGAATAATTAACTCGAATCCTTTCAACTTAGCCCCTTTATTTGGCGCACTGGCCGTCCGTTCGCCTAAATTAAACGGTGGTTTAATCGATAAATGAGCAGTGGTTGTGTACCTGGCAATGTCAGTAACCCTCAACTTTAGCCTGATCAACTCTTTTCCAAGCGACCATTCAGTTTGCCCTAATTCTGCTAAACTGAGGTAGCCCCCTTTTACCAGACCGGGTAATAATTGGTTTAACAACCAATAATTTAACTCACATTGAGATAATAGCTCAGAAAGATCAGGTTGGTAACCTTTTCTTTGCTTTACACGGCTCTCGGCTAGTGACGATTTCATGAGTTATCCATTCAACATTGGTAACACTATTTTAGTCCAAAACGATATCAAATTTGATTGATATGTTGATATTCACACATTTTTTATGAGATTTCAGATAAAAGTGTGAACAAGTACAAAAATTCAATCCCAGAAATGCTCTTTTTTGTGCCAGTTTAACTTCAACCACTGAATTGCTATCAAGCTCATGGCATTGTTGATTTGGCCCTTATCGAGCATATCGAACACCATTTTCACCTCGATTTGATGAACCTTAATATCTTCATTTTCATGACTCAAACCTGCAAAACCGGGCAGTGATGACGAATCAACGGCTCCCAGGTAGAGCCAGATTTTTTCGGTAGAACCACCCGGACTGGACAAATACTCACATATTTTAACTAACTGCTTAATCTCGCAACCGGATTCTTCCAGAGCTTCTCGTCGCGCAACCTCTTGCGGCTTCTCATTTTCTTCAATCATGCCCGCTACCAGTTCCAAAATCCAGGGGTTTGATTCTGTCGCCATTGCACCAGGTCTAAATTGCTCAACCAGCACCAAAGTATCTCTTTCCGGATCAATCAATAAAACGGCAACCGCATGACCTCTTTCAAAAATTTCTCGTTGAAAAATACTTGTCCAACCGCCATTAAACAACTGATGACGGATGTGGTAGCGATTGAGTTGAAAAAAGCCACGGAACAGATTTTCTTTCTTGAAAATTTCAAATTCTAGTAATTTAGTTTTTTTCATATTCACTAACGCTATGTTTTTGCAACTATTTGCTCTAGATCATTGGCAATATTAAACGGCCTGGTGCAAAATAACCAGTATAAGAAAATTGGGGATTCCTAAATACATAGGTTTAATATAAATGAACATTGAAAAAGCCAGATTCAATATGATAGAACAACAGGTCAAGCCATGGAATGTCTCTGATACGAGATTACTCGGCGCTATGGCCACCATTCCCAGAGAAAAGTTTGTTCCGGAAGCCCATAAGAACCTTGCTTATGCTGATATTGCGATTCCTTTTGGCCATAATCAGGCAATGTTGGCTCCCCGCGAAATCGCACGTATGATTCAGGCACTTAACCTCACTGGCGAAGAGAAAGTTTTAGAGATTGGCTGCGGCAGTGGTTACGCCTGCGCTTTATTATCCAAGCTATCACGTAAAGTATTTAGCGTAGATATTATTTCAGACTTTGTAAAAAGTGCGCAAAAACGTTTAAAACAACTTGCTTTTAATAACGTAATCATTGAAGAAGTGGACGCCGCAGAAGGATGGCTGGCACAAGCACCTTACGATGCAATTCTAATCACATCAGCACTGCCGGAACTACCCGAATCACTAAAAAGAAGCCTGAGTAATCACGGTCGAATAGTTGCCATTCTGGGCACTGAAAAAGGCTGTCGAGTTAACTTATGTACGCTGGATGAGCATAACGAGTGGCAGTATGAAGTATTATTTCCAATCACTGCTAAACCGATGATTAACACAGAGCAACCAAATCGATTTAGTTTTTGAGTATATCTGGTTATTATCAGCGACTTCTATCTTAAAAAAACAATGAGTGACGGGCTGTGAATGGGGATATAATCACACTTCTCACTCTTTATATTAAAATGTTTGTAAAATTCATTTACAAATTCATTAATTTACTAATAACTTAACCCTAAGATTTATTCCGTAGGTGAGTTACAATACTAACACACCGGATTCCTGGACTGGATGGTATGTAAACTGTAATGAAACAGGCAGTTCTCTGACTAAAGGAATTAACAACCAGAACTTTTGACTACTAACAGGTAACATAATGAATAAACCAACCAAATCGGCATTAAGCGTCTTATTAGTACTTTCTTCATCGAGCCTGTGGGCCGACAATTTGCTAGACGTTTATAATCTCGCGAAAGATGGTGATCCCACTTATCTGGCTAGCGATGCAGGTCTGATGGCAGCCAATGAGCGCGTAAACCAAAGCATGGCTACATTGTTACCACAACTCAGCGCCTCCGCCAGCTACTCTGTATCAGATAATGAATCTGACAGAACCACTACCGGGGTATTTTCACCAAATGATACCAACTTGCCCTCACAGGACATTTTTGCTGAGTCATCAAGCCAGTCTGATACCGACTCAACACGTTATGGTATCAACTTACGCCAGGAAATTTATAATCATTCAAGCTGGTTAAACTTAAAACAGGCAGAAAAAAGAGCACTCCAATCAAACATCAATCACGAAGGCTCCAAGCAAGACCTTATTATAAGAGTTGCAGAAGCCTATTTTAACGTACTTGCAGCTCAGGACACGGTTGTTTTTTCAAAAGCAGAGACAGAAGCGGTATCAAAAGAGTTAGCGCAAACTAAACAACGCTTTGACGTGGGACTCATTGCAATGACTGATGTACACGAAGCTCAATCCCGTCATGATAGAGCAGTGGCAAGTCAAATTGCTGCACAAAACTCACTGGATAATACTCACGAAGCACTCCAACAGATAACCGGCCAATATCATTATGATTTATTGGGATTAAAAGCAGAGATACCATTAAGAAACCCGCAACCGGAAGATATTAAGCAGTGGGCCAAAAAAGCTGAGAATAACAATATCAATATCAAAGCCTCCAGAATTGGTCTGGATATCGCAAAACAGAGTATATCGATCTCACAATCCGGTCACTTACCAACGGTCGATTTAACAGCCAGCTACACTGATAATGATTCAGATACAGATACTCCGAGCAGTCCGCAGTTTAATGATAACGGTGAAATCATCGGTTTTTCAAAATCATCGACTAATAGTGTCAACACTGGCTCAAGTATCTCTTTAAACGTTAATATTCCTTTATACTCTGGCGGCCGAACCAACTCACAGGTAAAAGAATCACAACAGCTCTATCAACAGGCTGCACATAACCTGGAAGCTGATCATCGTCGTGCAGTCAGTACCACCCGAAGCTCCTACTTAGGTGTTGTGGCGGCAGTTAGTTCAGTTAATGCGTTAAAGCAGGCCGTGATTTCCTCACAAAGTGCACTGGAAGCTACTCAAGCAGGTTTTGAAGTTGGTACCAGAACCATTGTCGATGTATTGCTTCAAACACAGCAATTATTTAGTGCCAAGCGTGAACATGCAAGAGCGCGCTATGACTATATTTTGAATACTTTAAGACTGAAACAGGCGACCGGCCTGCTTACTGAAAAAGACCTGGCTCAGGTTAATCAGATGCTCCGCTAATCAGCCCGATCGAGCGGTCAATCGGATACCGCTCGATTTTTCCTCTCAACTAAAGACAAAGCAACCCGCTTCCCCTATAATCCATTCCAATTACAATCACCTTTAGATTGGCTCAATGGCTGGCAAGAAGAAAAAAACACCGGAAAATACTATTGCCCAGAACCGCAAGGCCCGGCACGATTACTTTATCGAAGATACCTTTGAGGCTGGCCTGTCGCTGTTAGGCTGGGAAGTTAAAGCAATGCGCGCCAGCAGTACAGCCTACTTGACTGATGCCTATGTTGTATTGCACCAGGGTGAAGCCTATTTACACGGTTGTCATGTATCGCCGCTGATTACCACTTCAACTCATGTTGTTGCTGAGCCAACCCGTAATCGAAAGTTATTGCTACATGATGCAGAAATCCGTAAATTGATTATTGCACAGGAAAAAGACGGTTATACCATTGTACCACTCGCACTTTATTGGGTCAGAAACCTGGTTAAACTAAAAATAGGCACAGCTAAAGGTAAAAAGCTGCATGATAAGCGAGCATCAGAAAAAGCCAAAGAGTGGAATCGGGATAAACAAAGAATCATGAAAAATAATTTTGACTAACGGTGATAAGACTTTGCAAATGAATCTCTCACGTATTCTTTTCTCAACCATTTTACTGATGGTTATTTTCGGCTGCCAACAAGCACAGATAAAGCCCCCTGAGCCAGTCAAAGTTGAAGATGTGAGTCTGAATTCAATTGCACAACAACAACGTCAGATCGCTCATGCGGTTTCACTGCTGGAAAAGGGTAAGAATACCACCGCCACCCACCTGATTAATGAAGTATTAGTATTTAACCCCGAACACAGCACAGCCCTTATATTAAAACAACAGCTGGAAAAGAAGCCAAACAAAATATTCGATACTCGTCGATATACTCAATACAAGGTTAAGGCCGGAGATTCTCTTGGAAAGATTGCTGCCAAATGGCTCGGCAACTCACTTTATTTTGTTGGTTTGGCGCGTTTGAATGATATTACCAACCCTTCTTTGTTAACTCCGGGGTTAAAAATAAAAATACCGGTAACATCCAATAGCCAGATAGTGATTGAAGAGAAGAAACGCTCTAAAGCTAATCTTGCAAAGTTAGAAAAATATAGAAAAGATAAGTTATTTGTTGCCGGCTTAAGACAAAGTGAGAACATGTTTTTTATTAACCGGGATCGTCGGGAACAATTTCAACTCCAACAGCAACTACTCGACGAGTATGCTAAGACGCCACGGACTATCAGTGATCGGAAAAACTTTATTGCAACGGTTACCAACCTTAAGAAAAAATCAGCCAAGTCAAAGCAGAAGAAAATGTATCAAGGGGCTATTAATCAACAGACCCGTTTTATGTTAATGGATCAGGCGGTGCTTTTATATGAGTCAGATGAATATAAAAAAGCGAGCGATAAGCTGGCTTCTGCGAAAAAAATAAATCGTGACCAACTACCGCAAAGAATTGCGAAAGTTGAAAATAGTTTAATTAATAAACTTCATGAGCAAGCGATTCTTTTTTATAAAAATCACACTCTGGACAAGGCGCTTGAACTATGGAATTTAATTATCCAACTTCAACCAGAACATAAACTAGCGAATACTTACTCTGAACGGGCGCGAAAACTACTCAAGCGACTTGAACAGTATTAATCAACTTAACAACTAAGATTCATTCAGTGGAAAGAATAAAACGCAGCGCTCTGGTAAACTACTCTACACATCAGATGTACCAACTAGTCGACGATATTGAAAAGTATCCAGAGTTTGTTCCCTATTGTCAGGGCGCTGAAATTATTCAGCGTGAAGATCAACAAGTTTCGGCTACCCTGAGAGTATCAAAAAGTGGTATCGCGAAATCATTCTCTACTCAGAACCGCTTAACTCCATTTGATCGAATTGATATGCAGTTGCTTAACGGCCCATTTAAATATTTATCCGGAAGTTGGCACTTTATAGCACTTGCTGAAGACGCCTGTAAAATTGAACTTGATTTAGAATATGAATTTTCCCATAAGTTGGCTTCACTTGCTTTCGCCCAGATATTCAACCAGTTAACTCAATCTATGGTCAACGCGTTCACCGAAAGAGCAAGGAACATTTATGGCGAAAATTAATATTGAGCTTATTTATGCGTTGCCCAATGAACAGGATCTTATAACCATTATGGTTGACGCTGACTCGACTGTTGAATCAGCGATCAAAGAATCGGGAATTTTAGCACGTTACCCGGTAATTGATCTGGCAGTTAATAAGGTAGGAATATTCAGTAAAGCAGTTAAATTAAATGAGACATTAAGAGAAGGCGACCGTATAGAAATTTATCGGCCACTGATTGCAGATCCCAAAGAAGCCCGAAAGAAAAAAGCGCTAAAAAAGAAATAAGTCAGTAATAATCTGGAATGCTTTATAGCGCAATTTTTCTTATCAATAAACCATCATTTGTTACCATTAGTTGATATTCAAAATCAGGATTAGCATCAACAAAACTGGCAGAACCATGCTCTACATCAAGTAAGAAGGACAGGAAGCGGTATTGTTCTCTCCACTTTCCTAGCCCTTGTTGCGAGTTATCATTGATTTCAAAAAGCGTTCGCGGTTGATTGATTTCATCTTCAGCCTGATGATAACGTCCACTAATGCGGTCAAGCCGATAAGCGGTGTGTAATCCCATAACATTAGTCCATGGTTTCCACTTCAGGATATTGGCATCAATTAAAAACTCGTCACCTTTCAGAGAGAAAAAACGTGATGTGCCATCGGGAAAAACCAGCTGTAAGTTAAAACTTTGCTCCCCTGTTGCCATCAGTTTAATGGTTGCCGCAGGCTCTTCTCTGGTTAATCCCTGATACCCTTGAGTACCTGCGAAAAAGAAAGACAGAGAAGCGCTTATACTGGCGAGAAACGTCAAACTTACCAGCCTTCCTATTGCACCGATCAGATTAAGTTTCTTTATTTTGCTCAATAATGAAAGAAGATAATAAACAGATAACAGTCCAGTTACACCGGCAATTGCGAATAACAAATTAATATTATCTGTGATCGTCATTTATCTTTTTTAGGTTTCCGCCGCTGAGTGATATCCAGTTTGACAGTCTTATCTGCAACAGCCTGCTCTTGAACGTTTACCGCATTACCAGCAGCCTTATCTTTCTTTGGCATCCGTCCTGTTTTACCCAGTTGAGGGTCAAGCCGACCTTCTAGATAACTTGCTAATTGGTTAAAGGCGACAAAAAGTTGGCCAGCCTCATCATTACGCTGACTGATTAGTCTCGCATCAACACGTCCGGTTGTCATTTTTCGTAATGCCTGGGTAACTCGCTGATAATCTTTTGAGGCTCGTCTGGCAAGTACCAGGGTCACCATAAAAACAACTAATAAGGTGATCATCATCACTGTTAACATGGTAACCAGTGTCGTCTTTGATGCTGCATACATCGAATTTCCGCTATAGGTGACATAAAGTGTTCCCAGTGGTTTACCTGAATAAAGAATCGGCATTACAATATCAAACAGAATTTCTTTATTCTCCATTTCCCGCTGGTAGATAAGAGTTTGCTCAATTGTCTGCAATAACTCTCTCGGCTCTGGTGGCAGAAAAGCCTGACCAACCAGATTGCTATCTGTCGATGCCAATATTTTGCTATCAACATCCAGTACAAACACACTTTTCAGCTGTTCATTCTGGCTGGACTCATTAACCAGTGCATTAAGTCCAATGCTATCTTCCAGCAAAATAGATTCAGAACTTTCAAATGCAATCATTCTGGCGATAGAGCGTCCATAATCAAAAGTAATACCGGAAAGCGCATTATTTTGAACAAAGTAAACAATCACCAGACTGATACACATGGCGATAAAAACAACACTCGCCATTGTTGCTGTCCAGCGCAATCGCAATGAAACAAATTCATTATTTCGAGTAGCCTTCTTACCACCCAGTTTGTTTTGAATCATGCGTAATTCGTTGCTTACTAAAGATGCATCCTGAAATCTTTTAGCAGCCTTTTTCTGGAGTAGCTTTCGTATTAAATCCTGTATGTCATCTTGTATTTTTGTTTCTTCATTTTGAATTAAAGGCGCTTTACTCTTTACAATCTGTTTAAATAGATCGCCGATATCTCGACTGACAAATGGTGGCTTGCCCATTAACATACGATACAGTAATACACCAAAAGAATAGAGATCTGAACGGTTATCCATGGGGTGTCCCAGTACTTGTTCAGGAGCCATATATTCGGGCGTACCCACCACCTTATCGGCTTGTTTGCCAACACTGCCCAACACATCTTCCAATTGAGCGATGCCAAAATCTGTCAGCTTTACGGTTTTTTTATCTTTTAATACAACAATATTTCCTGGCTTGATATCACGATGAACAACTCCCTGCTCATGAGCATAATTAAGTGCTCCGGAGAGTTGCCAGGCAATGGCCAACACCGTTTTAATCGGTAGTTTACCCTGGCTTTTCAGCACATGTTCGAGGGTTGCACCTTCTAGTAGTTCCATTCCAATATAGGGTTTATCTTCGGCAACACCAACATCAAAGATGGTAACAATTCCGGGATGGGTCAGTTGTGCTGCAAGCCTGGCTTCTCGGAGGAATGAATCGCGATAGTCATCATCTTTAGCGAGTTCTTCACGCAGTACTTTGATTGCAAGAAAGCGATCCAGTTGTGGATCGTAGGCTTTGTACACAAATGCAGTGGCACCACGCCCAACCTCATTGAGAATACGGTAGCGTCCCAGTGTTTGTGGTGCTGGCTGCCGTTCCCCTTTGGGATCGGATGCCTTTGCGGTAAATTTAACGGGGGGTTGTGACATACCTGCTACAAAATAAAATACAATAGTCCACCAAAAGCAGCAACCAATGCAACGGCAGCAACAATCAGGGTGGTGTTTTTGTTGGCGCTTTCAGTGGAAGCGGGCGCATCAATAAATGAAAACACAAACTCCGCCCCGGCAAATGCAATCCGGTCGCCTGGTGCAATTATTTTTTCAGTGACTTTTTCTCCATTGACAAAAGTTCCATTTGACGACAGTAAGTTAAGTAACTTCCAACGGCTCCCTTCTCTGATAACCTGAGCATGCATGGCTGAAACACTTGCTTCATTAAGCACGATATCACTGGTAGGACGGCGCCCTACTTCCAGTTTATCTTTATTCAGTACAAAACATTGACCACTCACGTTTTCACTGACTCCGATTAATGCTGGCGTATTAGCTGTCACTGATTGCGAGCTGGTGATCCCATCAGCAATCATTTTGTTTACATCGTCCAGCTCAAAGACTTCAGTCCCCTGAGGGCCCATAGATGTATCGTTCTCATTTTTATTATTCATTGAATCCCCACCAACACTAACTTGTTGATTTAATTTACAAAAAACTGTTTAAATTTTCCCCAAATTGATGACTTAGCCTGAACTGGCGAATCAATCAATATCAAACTAATATTGTCTCTTCCACCTTTTTCCTTTGCTATTGCCACTAATTTTTCTAGCTTTTGTTGATTATCAACTTCCAATGTTAAAATTTCACTGATTTCAGCTTCGCTGACATCGTCACTCAGGCCATCGCTACAGAGCAATATCTGTTGTTCAGGCAACCAGCGGTGAGCACAACTATCAATCTGTGGCTCTTTAATTTCGGTTGAACCGAGACACTGGGTGATCATATGTCTCTGAGGGTGTGTTTTTGCATCTTCCTTGGTGATCAACCCGGTTTTAACAAGTCGGACGATTAACGAGTGATCTTCTGTTAATTGAGTCAATCGTAAACGCTTACCGCTCCATAAATAAGCACGACTATCACCAACCCAGGCAACTTCGAAATCGTTGTCATTACTAGTAACCGCAACAACTGTCGTTCCCATACCAGCCTGCCCAACTCCGTTTTCAGCGGCTTGCAGAATTTTTTTATGGGCGCTTTGAATGGGGGCGTTCAGTTGCTCTGTTTCGGCAAATTCATCCGCAATTGTGTCAGCAGCCAACTTGCTTGCAATTTCACCACAAGCGTGTCCTCCCATTCCATCTGCAACCAGCCACAAATTCTCACCGCAATATAGTGAGTCTTCATTTAATTCTCTCACACACCCCACATCGGTAATATGTGCGTAATTACAGGTAATTTTGCCGGTTTTATCCATGGATCCCTTTAAAATCAATAATTAATTCATTATTTTAGTATTTTATCGATTTGTATGCTGCTCTAAGTGTGGCATAATTTGCGCCGTGTTTCGAGTATAATATCCCGAGTGTTATTACACCCTGTCAGATTTGGGGGCGACATGGCTTCGACGAGGATTACAAAACTTTAGGTGCATGCCGAGGTGTCAGCGAACCTCGTACCCACTAGCTGAACTTGTATAGTTGCAAACGATAACAACTACGCTTTAGCCGCTTAAGGCTAACTGTTACTTCTGAGCGCCACTGGTAGGAAGCTTAACAGTCATTTACAGTGACTCGCGTGTAAGGGTGTTTGCCCCCCAAGCGTTAAAACCAAGCAAACTCGCTCTTGACCTCCTGTTAGTCGGAAAAGTCGAGGGTTAACTTGTAGACTAACTAAGCATGTAGTGCCAAGAGCAGCGGATTTTCGGACGCGGGTTCGATCCCCGCCGCCTCCACCAAACAAGACATTTAAGCCCTTGATTTTTAAGGGCTTTTGTGTTCTTCTTTTAAAACACTTTCTGAGTGTCCACAATATGTCCACGTTCTTTAAGA
>CBDUHU010000070.1:0-10733 GCA_965366725.1 uncultured Kangiellaceae bacterium | reverse complement strand
CAATCAGTTCAACAAATAATGTCCCCATTTCCGGCTCAAATCGTGAGACATCGGTGCTGGCTAATGCTAGTAAACCAAACTCGCACTCTTTGCCTAGTGGACTTAATGCAAAAGACTGCAATTCTTGTGATAGTTCACCGAATAGTTTCTTCTTGGGATCTTGTTCGAGTCGGCCACATAAGGGCTGGCTATCGGGAAACTGACAATTCAGTAATGATTTAATTTCGCCTGAATCTGCAACCAACTGTGCTGGTGCTGCTGGTGGATAATTCCCAACCAGAACTAAAGCGACATCATCGAGAGAGAAATCTTTTTTTAATGAAGTAATAATTTTCGCGCAGAGATCTTGAAGATTATCTGTTTTCAGTAAATCAAGCATAAACTGATTACAATCTATCAGTAGCTTTTCATTATTGAAAGCAGCAGTTAACATTTCAATAAGCTGACCTTGCATTACCTGATTTCGCTCTCTTAGTACTTTAATTTGTCGCTCAACCAGTGAGATAGCTCCTTTGCTAGAGTGGTTTAACTCCATATGACTAAGAAGTTGTGGATTATTAGTCAAGAAATCCGGGTGGCTTGCAAGAAAGTTTTTTACCTGTGTTTCTTCAACAGTTTGGTTAAGCTGTTCAACTTTTGACGCTTCTAACGCCTGTGGATTGGTCAGTTTCATAATTCAATATACCCCTGATAAACAAATTCAGCCGGGCCAACCATGCTTAAAACCTGACCTTCTCCAGGCCAGTCAATATGCAAATGTCCACCGGGTAAAAAAACTCTGATCCGCTGCTGCATCTCGTGTTGCAAACGACCGATAACCGCACTGGCACAAGCTCCTGTTCCACATGCTTGAGTTTCACCAACCCCGCGCTCATATACTCTTAAACGCAATTCATTATCTGCAACCACCTGCATAAAACCAATATTGGCACCCTGAGGAAACAGATTATGACTGGTAAGCTCCCTGCCAATACGGTCTACATCAGCAGAGTTAATGTCATCAACCGTCAATACACAATGCGGGTTGCCCATTGAGACTGCCCCAAAGCTATGCTGAATACCGCTGACAGTTACTTGATAGTGCTTTTCCTGTTGTGCATAACGTAGCGGGATTTTGTCAGGTTCCATTTGCGGAACCCCCATATCCACGCTCACTAACCCATTACGAAGTATCTTAAGATTGATAATTCCTTTCATAGTACTAACCCGGAGTTTATGTTTCCAGGTAAGTCCCATCTGGCGAACAAATTTTGCCAGGCATCGAGCGCCATTTCCACATTGTTCGACTTCTTCGCCATTAGCATTGTATATTCTATAATGAAAATCTACATCCGGTTGTGGTGGTGGCTCAACGACTAGCAGTTGATCAAAGCCAATTCCCCGATGACGGTCGGCTAACTTTCGGATCTGACCTTCACTAAAGTAGATCTGTTGGGTAACAGCATCCACAACCATAAAATCATTACCAAGCCCATGCATTTTGGCAAAACTCAAAATCATGGTTTGCTATCCTCTTCCTTAACCTCTTTGGGTAAAATAATCGGAGATTTTAATGATTTGGATGGTTTTTTAATATCTTTATGATCTTGTGCCTCTGCTTTAACTTTACCATCTTTGCCATCATTAACTAGAATTAACGCTCCCTTTTGACCACAAGCGGCCAAAAGTAAAACACATAATATTGTTACTAACCTTAAAAGTTGCATATATACTCGATATAAAAAGCTTATAGTAAAGGATTCTCAGCAATTTCTTGTAGGAAATCAATGCGTTTCGACTAAAACTTACAACTTATTACCTTTATTTAACCGGTTTCAGTTGCTTAAGCGCTCGATTAAGCCTCTGCTCAATCAACCTTTTGTGTTCAAGATACTCTACCACTGGTGCGTCTTGCGAAATTGCGGATAGATCTAAGTCACTCACAAATATAGGGTAGCGACTATTATTATTCCGGTATTCGAGTATATATTGAACAACCTTTTTATAAACCAGTTCACCAAAATCAACATACTGGAAGCCTTGTTCGCCAATGTATAGGTCGTAACATATTTTATTTTCAGAGTTGGTTGTCGCAATCGCCTGCACTCGGTTGTATAAATCGGCTAGCTTAATCCCAGACAAAGTAACTCTACGAAACCGACTTGACTCTCTTTTTTCACTATCAACAGAGGCTCTCTTCAAATACCAATAATTGCATTGGTTAGTCATTTGTCCAGAGAATGCTGATTGACGTTTAATTGAATCAAAAAGCTGTTGATAATGATTGATTAGATGATTCAACTTCATCTGTTGATGATATTGAAAAAATACCGTCCCATCACTTAATTTAATTAAAACTTCATAACCACCATTAGGATCTTGAATAATATGACATTGATCTTCTGCAATAGCAGGTTTTGCTATAACTCGTTTTTGTAACTCCGGCAATTGAAGATTTTTGTCAATAACAAACTCTGTTTTTAACTGTGTCTTTTCTATAAATATTCTGTTCGATGAAGACTGGCTGCCCAATCCATGAAGAAAACGCTTAGCTTGTTTAAAATACTTGTAAAGAATTCGCCCCTTAACAAAATCTACTATTAAAAATCCACGCCCAATAGAAATCAAATATCGGTAGGATTGGGATTTTTTTTGACTAGCTGTTAGTAATTTATTCCAATCCGAAAAGAGCTTTCTCAAGCGAGATTCAACTCCTTTATTTTCCGTATCATTGGCATAGAAAAAAGAGAGCTTTTCAAGTTTTCCAGTTAAGACTTTATAGTGTTCGAGCATTAACTGAACAATTGAGTATTCTCCAACATAGTGCTTACAACCATATTCGCCCCAACTATTCACATAGAATATATCAAAACTTGCCAGCAAATTAATCGAACTCTCTCCCCAGCAGAAGTAATCATCTTCATTGATGACATTATAAAACCCCTGGCGATTTTGCTGCACCCTGGGGTTATTATCATGACACAGGTAGACACCTAACTTTATTATTTCCGGAGAGCTTTGAAATTGATTTTCACGCAATTCTGAATTTGCATCTTTTGTAATTTTGAATAGAGAATTAACAGTACGACTAACCGAGTTATGATCGAGCGAGCTACTATCTGAATAAATATGGTAATTAGTTTGCCGATTAACAACTTTATTGCAGACACACCAGGCTAGTACCTCAAAAAAATAATTTGCCTTAAAGACAGCCTGATTAATTAATAGTTGTGTTTTAGCCAGAGCACCTAAAAACAAACACCATTGACCGTTCGATTTTTGGAAAATGGTGATCGATGCTTCTCCAACGTCTCGCGCAATTCCATTATTAACCAACTCGACTTTACCCGCCTTACGTTCAAACATTGCGTGAAATTTTCGACCAAGAAAAACCAGTTCTCTCTGGCTGGCTTTATCCAGCTCTCCAGATTGACGTACAAAGTTTGCCAGAAAATGATAAGAATGAATTAATTCTCGCACTAAATCTTTTCGCTCATTTAAGACCGCATTAACACGCCAATGAGGACGGTTATTAAGATAATCAAGTCGTGTTTGCTTCCATTCCCAGCCTTTTGCCAGCTTCAAAATAGCTTGATAACGCCAGTTTTTATTTTTTTCTCTGGAAAGTTTAAGCTTTATCCCAACCTTTAAGTAAAAAGCTCGGCGTAAAAACTCCAGCCGTTCAGGTTGCTCACTTAAAAATTCTTCCGCGTTATGCAACATCATCAAATAGGGGTCAAGCCGCTCTTTATCCTTTACACCCTGATAAATTAGTGATTTATATTGAAAAGATAAGAGTTCTACTTTAGGAAAGTCGCGAGCATAAATCTCTAACATTAACAATTTAATAGAGGATTTAAAGGGTGATTCAATCGCTTTGTATAACTGCCACAAAGCTGCACTAAAGTATTCTTTTATTGGAATCTCTGAAACATTGCCAAAATCTATCCACTCACTTTCATCGACATGTCTATGCAACATTAATCGATCAACAAACTCATTATAGTTTTCATTTGGTGGTACCAACCACCATAACGGCATTTTTCCACAAAGCCATACTGCAGTTCGATAGAACTCATCTAACAATAGGAAGTTCTGGGTATCACCACAACTTTCTTTGGTAAGCATTTTGGTTTTTTTTCGATGAAAATCATCTTTATGCACTATATAACAATTAAGCTCTACTCCCACTTTCGCCATCCAGACGCTGATCGTCTCTACTTTTTTTTCCAGCTTCATTAGTTGTTTTTTTTCTGGTATTTCTGAAAGACAAACCCATAAATCCAGATCACTTTTTATTGACTGTCCTAATGTTCCTGTACTCCCCATTAAATAGAGGGCATCAATTTCAAACTTTAAATAAGCTCTTGATTTGAATTTAAAGCTTCTACTGACTGTTTTAGCTATTTTCTTCTCCAACTCAGAAGGAAAGTAACCGGGAATTCCACAAGGAGTCGATTTGTCGACATATCCAGGCAACATTGGATGATTAACATGAAATAACAGAGGTAGTAATTTAATAAAATCTGATTTTTTATGACTCAGCCCATTGAGCATTTTGTCCAGCCGATGACGACTCAAGGCAGCAAAACGCGCCTGTATTTGTTTTAACTGTTTTACATCGATATCCTCAATATCCACAATAATGCGATTTTTCTACCAACAAAGACTATAATAACTACAAGTGTAGATGCTATTTTGCATTTTCGATTAGTTATTGAGCGCATTTCTATGCACCGGCCGAAAGAGCGGCACAATATAATAAATGAGTTAAACTATGCCTTTCGATCCCAGCGAGTTGCTCGCGAAATCACCATTAAGTATTGTTATCTGTGACCAAAGAGAGCGAATTCTATGGTGTAATACTCGTTTTTTGAAAGAAACCCGCCTGTCAGAAGATTCAATAGTAGGCAAGCTATACCCCTCGTTACCTTTGGAAGCCATTGATAATAATGCACAGGTGGTTCAACTTTTTAATGAACAACTTCGTGAACCCACTAAATTTCACTATTGGCAGGAAAATTTAACTAATCCAGAGCAAGGAAAAGCCCACTTTTTCACCCTGCAAAGACAGTCAAAGCAGCAAAAAACACTGGCTTCATTAAAGCTTAATAATACTAAACTTCCTAAAAGAGCCAGTTGGGTGGAATTTCTCGATTACGAAGTTAGCCGCAGTCGACGCTATGATAATCCTCTTTCAATACTGAAGCTCCATCTGGTTATTATCGACAAAATCCCCTCAACTAATGAAGATACACTTCAACAAACTATTAAAGATACTCTGATGGACGAGCTACGCTGGGCCGATATGATTGGTCACACTGACCATGGAAGTTTTCTGATCGTGTTACCGGAAACTCCGGCAGACTCTTTAAACTCGCTTAAAAGTAAACTAAAACAGGCAATAAATAAGCAAATTGAGTTTATCGACCGAGAAATCAGCTACCAGCTGGTATTTGGTGAGGCCTGTTGGCAAAAACATGACGACAGTCAATCTATGCTGAAGAGAGCGCGAGAAAAGCTAGTTGAGGGTCTTGAAAAAATATTAGCGGATTCAAAATAATATCAAAATATTCATAAAAAGCTAACTTTCTCAGTAATCACCCACTAGTAAGATAGTTAAAATAGCTCCTTGAAAATTACCTGATTTCCCTATATATACTTTATGCTGGTCGGATAAAAGAAAAGGAGCGAATAGATTTTCACCCACCCACTCCTGACTTGAACAACTACCTGATTGATATCATTACCAAAAAGGCAGGAAGTTTATTTTAATAAACTAAGCATGTGATCTACAGCAGACTTTACTTCTTCATCAGTACAAGCAGCACAACCACCTTTTGCCGGCATAAAGCCTGCACTGCCCTGGTATCCTTTAATCGCATGTTCATAAATAACAGATTGATCCTGAGTAATTCGATCAGTCCAGGCAGCCTGATCACCAACTTTTGGTGCGCCAGCAATGCCTGCTCCATGACATGCAGAACAGTTTTCAGTGTAGACAGTTTCTCCACTGCGAGGGCCACTAGTCTCTACAACCGCAGCTTTCGCTACTGGAACATCATCACCTTGGCGATAAACTTTACCGTTCGGTTTAGTTCGTTCTTTTACAGTTGCTTCATTTAAGTGTGTTGCAGACACAACACCCGTAAAAGACAACATCAGAGCTATCAGCCCTACTTGCAATTTATACACTTTTTAACTCCTCAACTGGAATGATTACTCTGAAAAACTCTTATCGATGTAGAGCGATCCCATGGATAACTCTAAATTTGTGGTGATTATAGCCGACTTAGCCCATTTGTTAAAAGATCCATTCCTAAATTCCTTAGTCGACTAATAACTCAAATATTTATACCATTGCCAAATTTCTAGACTACACTTTAACTATGGCTGCTAGAGGGTTAAGAATTCAGAGGTTTTTGCTGTTCTTTACTATATAATTCTAGACTTTCTTGCTATTATCCAAGTCAGCTCTGTAATTCTTAGAAATTAATAGGCAAGGCTATTTGATTGATTTACATATAATTGTAAGATGCTAATGTGAAAATCTTAAAGCAAAAAAAAACAGATAAGCTAATAGTAGTCTCAATTGACGGTCAACACTGTCGGCTTAACTACTTTAGTACTTTATCCGATAAACCGGTGGTTACAGCGACTACCTCTTTTAATTACAGCAATGAAGAATCTCTAGAAAAAGCAATTAATCATTGGCTCAGAACAAATGGATACAAAAATATCCTATGTCGCTGGCTATTAAATCGTGAACTCTACCAAACTTATAATATCGACGCGCCTAACGTTCTGGAAAAAGAAATGGCTGAGGCGATTAAATGGCAAATCAAAGATCTTCTGGATTTTCCAGTTAATGATATTCTTGTCAGTTATTACAAACCTAAGCCCCCCACCGCCGATAGTAAACAGATTGTCGCAGTTGTTGTTGAAAAAAAGTTAATTGAATCGCTTATTTCGATATCTCAAAAAGTTAACTTGATAATGGACGCAATAGAAATTGAAGAATTATCGATTGGTTATGCATTACTACCTCAATTAGTTGAAAACCAGATAACAGGTTATGTTGGAGAAGACAGTACCGGACTAGTTTTTAATTTTTATAGTGGCGAAGAACTCGCATTTACACGTCATAAAAAAGGACGCTTTTTGCCTGTGTCTTCGACAGATGAGTTTAGCCTTGAATCAGAAAACCAGGATAAAGAAGACGCTTTTTTACTCGAAATGCAAAGAACTCTAGACTACGTAGTTGGTCAGCTGTTCCGAAGGCCTGTGGATAAATTACTTCTCCAGGGAGCTTCTGATAGCGATCAATCTCTCGCTGATACAGTTAGTCAACTCACCGAAATAGAGGTTTGTCTGGTTTCACCGGAAATTAGTTTAGCTCAAGATAACTCAGACAAAAACAGCCTTCCTTATCTTTCCGAATTAGGCAGTGCGCTAAGAGGAGGGGGATAAGTGCAAAATATTAATTTTTACCTTGAACAATATCACCCAAAACCACTGAGTTTTAACCATCAGTTTGCGATACTCACATTATTCTTATCACTGCTAGGGATGTTAACTATCGGTTGGAGTCAATCTTTACAAGTAGCCCAACTAAATAAGACCCTTAAATTAAAACAACAACAATCGAGTCATATCGAACAAGGTATTTTAAGTATACAAAAACAGCTTTCAGAACAATCAGTTACCAAAGATTGGCAGGTTAAACTTAATAGTAAACAAGAAGAACTAAACAACTACCGAAAAATAATCTCGCAGGTCAACCTTCCTATCTTCAAACAATCTGCGAACTACAGTCGTATTCTTGAAGATTTAACACTTCAATCAACCAATAATGTCTGGTTGACCAGAATCAATATTCAATCTGAATTATTAAGCCTGTATGGTTCATCTAACAATTCAAACTCAATTCCAATTTATATCGATCAACTTAAACAGACGGCGTCACTTAAGCGCTACTTTCAAGAGCTAAAGATAGAGCAAGATAGCGAAAACCCCAATATTGTAAACTTTTCCTTATTAAAGGGTGGGGTGACAGATGGATAACCAATTAAGAGAATATGCAGAAAAATTTGATAAGCAGCCTATTAGAATGCGCCTGTTGCTTACTTTTGTTGGGCTTATGGTGGTTGTGCTGATTGTAGACTCTTTATGGATATCTGATAATTATAAACAGGCTAAAAAATTACAGTCAGATATTCATCAGATAGAAGATAAAATAAAACTACTAAACAATAGTCAAAATGAAATTAATTTAACGATTGCTAATCAGCGCAACAATCCACTATTAATTCAGCTGAGCCAGACTAATGAACGAATTGAAAATTTAAAATCTCAACTCGAAGAGAAAACAATTAATCTGGTCAAACCCGAATTGATGGCTAATGTCTTACGCGAAATAATACAAAAATCTAACGGACTTGAGTTGGTTTCCTTATCAAAGCAACCGACAGAATCTCTCTTTGAAACCAATGAATCAGTTGAACAGGTTCAGGTATTCAGACATCCTTTTGAACTAGTATTAAAAGGCGGTTATCAGGAAACAATGATATTTATTCAGCAGCTTGAAAATATGCCTCAAAAGGTGAACTTTGAAAGTTTTGAGTTTTCAGTTGATAACTACCCGGCATCAAAAGTTACTCTATTGCTGTCAACTCTTAGCTTAAATCAGGAATGGATCGGTGGTTAAAGTTAAACAGTTAATTCTAGTTATTTCTTATCTGGTACTTTCAGTTAGTTCATTAGCTGTATTTTCTAAAGACCCAACTCGTCCATTAACTTACAACCAACCCGTTAGAGAAGAACCTATAGTAAGTAATCAAGAACAAATATTAACAGCAATAATTACACGAAAATCCTATAAGGTAGCAATCATAAATGGAAAGCTATATCGAGATAATGATTTATACAATGGTAACCGAATCATTCAGATCGATAACGACAGTGTTTTGATAAAATCCATTGAAGGTGACTATCGACTAACACTCATTCCCAAAATTAAAAAATAGTGACATTATGGAATCTAAAAAAGCTCAAGTGTTTTGCCTTCTGTTAACAAGTTGTTGCTTGCTCAGCTGTCAAACCAGTCGACCAGAAAAAGCGACTAGCGCACCTTTTATCGCACAAGCGATTGAAGACATGCAAGAGAAACCAGCATTGCCTTCTGAGACTGTTAGTGATCAGGAAATGCTGGATAGTTTACTGCCACCGATTGATATCAGTGACAATGAAATAATCGAAGAACGTTTTGATGTATCAGTCAAAAATATAGATGCCAAGAGCTTCTTATTGGGTCTTGTTGATTCTACACCGTACAATATTGTTGTTAGCCCGGAAGTGAACGAGAGTATCTCTTTACAACTTAAAAATGTCACTATTAGCGAAGTACTGTCTGCAATTGAACGTGTTTATCCATTAATGGTTGAACTTCAGGGGAACGTGTTTTTTGTTTCTTCAGCAGAATCAATGACAAAAGTTTATCCGGTTGACTACCTTAACATAAAGAGAAGTGGTAAATCCCAAACTAATGTTGCTGGTCAAACAGTTGCAACTGGACATTCTAACAATAATAATCAGTCTTCAAATAATAGTAGCGGTAATGGACAAAGCAATGTTACCCAGATAAATGCATCCGAGATTATCACTGAAAATAAAGCCGACTTCTGGACTGAGTTATCTGCAAGCCTGAATCTGATTATTAAGAGTGAAGATAAAGCTAGCGTGATTGTTAGCCCACATGTTGGGATTGTCATTGTGAAAGCTCTTCCATCTACCCATAGACTCATTAGAGAATATCTTAATATCACTCAGAGCAGCTTGAACAGGCAAGTGATTTTAGAAGCAAAAATTATCGAAGTTGTACTTAATGATGGATATCAGGCTGGTATTGACTGGAGAAAAATCTATAGTGTTAATAGTGGCGATAATGTTCTATTTGGTCAACAAGGTCAGGTACTAAATTTAACACAGGGTGAGAGTCCGTTAAATGGCGTTTTTTCGATGCTCTATCAAAGTAATTCATTCGAGGCTGCAATAAACTTGCTAAGAACACAGGGCGATGTCCAGGTTCTTTCGTCGCCAAGAGTCTCTACAATTAATAATCAAAAAGCTGTCATAAAAGTTGGTAGCGATGAGTTTTTTGTCACTGATGTTTCAACAACGACAGTAACAGGTAACAGTACAGCTACTACGCCTGATGTAACACTGACCCCATTCTTTTCCGGGATCTCTTTAGATGTTACACCTCAAATAAATAGCCAAGGCGAAATAGTGCTACATATTCACCCTATTGTAAGTGAAGTTGCTGACCAACAAAAAACACTAATTCTAGGTCAAGATGAATTCACTTTACCCCTGGCACTAAGCAATGTACGAGAATCTGACAGTATAATCAAAGCTGAAGATCAACAGGTAATTGTTATTGGTGGCTTAATGCAAAATCGTTTGGAAAAACAAGAAAATAAAATGCCTGTATTAGGAAGTGTTCCTGTTATTGGTAAGCTATTCACGCAAGAAAGAGAGTCACTAGTTAAAAGTGAACTCGTTATTTTATTAAAAGCCAACCTTGTTAGTAATGAGTTTAATCGAAAAGAGATCAATAATATTAAAAAACGTTTTAATCAACTCTAAACCACCAGAGAAAATAACCAAAGGAATAACACTAATACTTTATAATGTATTTATATAAATTTTCTATGAAAAAACTGCCATTTGGTTTAACACCAGATACAGACTTT
>CBDUHU010000069.1:0-10784 GCA_965366725.1 uncultured Kangiellaceae bacterium | reverse complement strand
AACTTTTTCAAATTAATGGCAATCACATTTCTGAGTAGTTGTTTGCTAATGTTAAACTTACCTGCTTCTGCAAATGAGCATTCAATTGGTGACGTAACCATTCACTATAATGCTTTTAGCTCAACCCAACTGCCAGCAGAAGTTACCTCAAAATACCAACTCACTCGCAGTGGTAGAGTTGGTGTCATTAACATTACCGTTATGAAGAATGAAAAACCGGTGATCGCTAATATTTTTGGCCATGGGAAAAACCTGGCTGGCCAATTAAGAGAACTTGCCTTTCGCGAAATAAGAGAAGAGCAGGCAGTCTATTATATTGCTACTTTTAACTTCACTAATGGTGAAAAACTTCGTTTTGACTTAAATATTCAAGTAGAGAAAACAGGTGTTTTAGTGCCTTTGCAATTTAAGCAACAAATGTTCTCAAACTGAGCGTACCGCCTTTTTAATAACAAAGAATGGATTGATCGCTCACAGGATTCACTCCTGATATAATCTCATCTGTATTTTATTAATTGAGCATAATTATCAATGAGTTTATCAACAATTGTTCTGGCAAGCGGTAATCGAAAAAAGCTTAAAGAGCTTTCTTCCATACTTGAAGAATCTTCTCTCGAACTAATTCCTCAATCAGAATTTGGCGTAGTTGATGCAATAGAAGACGGTTTAAGCTTTGTCGAAAATGCAATTATAAAAGCACGTCATGCATGTCGAATAACCGGGATGCCTGCTATAGCAGACGATTCAGGGATCGAAGTTGACTATTTAAAGGGCGCTCCTGGCATTTATTCCGCCCGCTTTGCTGGTGAAGGAGCCACTGATGAGGAAAATCTGGATAAGCTCCTGGTAGAACTTGAAGGCATAGACAGCGATGAAAGAAAAGCCAGATATCAGTGCGTGATCGTTTTTATGCGCCACCCAGAAGATCCTACGCCACTGATTTGCCAGGCAAGCTGGGAAGGCACAATACTTAGCGAAAAACGTGGGACTAATGGATTTGGTTACGATCCTGTTTTTTTCTGCCCACAAAGCCAAAAAACGGCCGCTCAGATGACAGCAGAACAAAAATCTACGATTAGCCATAGAGGCAAGGCATTAAACAGCTTTCAGAAAATGTTCAATGCTCATTACATGCAACAACATTCTGTCGACAAAGCGGGTTAATATCATGGCAATTACTCAGCTGCCCCCATTATCACTTTACGTCCATACTCCCTGGTGTGTGCAAAAATGCCCTTATTGTGATTTCAATTCACACCAGTTAAAAGAGGATATCCCGGAAGAGGAGTATATCAACAGACTACTGTTTGACCTGGAACAAGAGCTACCATCAGTATGGGGTCGGCAATTAACCAGCATATTTATTGGTGGTGGAACTCCGAGTCTGTTTAGTCCAGAGAGTATTGATAAGCTCATTTGCGGAATACGCGCATTGCTTCCCTTCCATTCAGATATGGAAATTACCATGGAAGCGAATCCGGGCACAGTGGAAGCGAATAATTTCATAGGCTTCCGGAAGGCAGGGATTAATCGAATTTCACTTGGCGTGCAGAGCTTTAATGATAGCTTTTTAAAATCTCTGGGCAGAATCCATAATGCGCATGAGGCAGAAAAGGCTTTTTCGATTGCCCGAAAAGCAGGTTTTGACAATATTAATATCGATTTAATGTATGCCTTACCCGGCCAATCTGTAACCCAGGCAATTGACGATTTACGAAAAGCAGTCTCATTATCACCTGAACATTTGTCGTGGTATCAACTGACTCTGGAACCCAATACTTATTTCTACCAATACCCGCCACCATTACCTAATGACGATCTGATCATTGATATGTCAGAACAAGGTCTCAACTGGCTTGAAAAAAACCACTACTCTCGCTATGAAGTCTCGGCATTTAGTCGCTCAAATAGTTATCCTTCACAACATAACCTGAACTATTGGCAGTTTGGTGATTACCTCGGGATCGGTGCTGGCGCTCACCAGAAGATAACCAGAGCTGATAACCAGACAATTGTGCGCAAAAGTAAGTATCGAAACCCAAAAGATTATTTGAATCAAGAAAAAGAAACAACAGTCAAATCTCATGAAATCCGTAAAGAAGAATTACCACTAGAGTTTATGATGAATGCGCTCAGGTTAAAACAAGGGGTTTCGGAAGAGTTATTTTTTAACACCACTGGCTTGCTGATTGGACAATTACAGAAATCACTAGTCGAAGCAGAAAGTCGCGAACTACTTATTCGTGAAAATAATAATATTCGTGCGAGCGAAAAAGGCTATCAATTTCTGAATGAACTATTACAGATTTTTATGCCCGAAAATTATCCTGAATTAGCGGAAGAAAAAACAATCGCCATTAAGTCAATTGTCTAACGATAATCAAATAGTCAGCCAATTAACTCACATTTATTTGCAAATAAGCCGTTGTTGTTGCGCTGGCTCTATGGTGTAATCAGACTTAAATACTGATAAAAGTTGAGTCGAATGTCGCCATTAATAAGAGCTTGTCTATTTCTGTGTTTAGCGCTATTGATTATAGTGAATAAGGTTTATAGCGCTCCTTCGCAATGGGAATTAACACTACAAAAAGCCAGCAAGTCAGTCGTTAGCATAAGAGTCAATGTCGTCAAAGCATTTGATACTGAAAGTAATAAAACAACGCAGGCGACAGGTTTTGTGGTTGACTCAGAACGCGGCATCATATTAACCAACCGACATGTAATAAACCCTGGCCCAATCACTGCAGAAGCGGTGTTCTCAAACAGTGAGGAGGTCGAACTAATACCAATTTATCGCGATCCGGTACATGACTTTGGTTTTTTCAAATATAACCCCAAAGCACTTAAGTTTATCAAACCAGAATCCCTGACACTGATTGATAACGCAGCAAAAATTGGTGACAGTATCAAAGTTATTGGCAATGATTCCGGTGAACATATGTCAATACTCTCAGGAACATTAGCCAGACTGGATCGTTCAGCCCCAGCTTATCGTCGGGGTGGATATAATGATTTTAATACATTCTACTTT
Organism: uncultured Kangiellaceae bacterium; assembly: GCA_965366725.1. GTDB lineage: Bacteria > Pseudomonadota > Gammaproteobacteria > Enterobacterales > Kangiellaceae > Aliikangiella. The sequence goes on along the minus strand of CBDUHU010000069.1, from coordinate 7,753 downwards.
CAGTCAGCAGCAGATACTTCTGGAGGCTCTTCCGGTTCTCCTGTATTCAATACAGCCGGTCAGGTTATCGCATTAAATGCGGGGGCTAATAATCAGAGTTCTTCGAGTTTTTTTCTTCCTCTATACAAGGTCACCCGTGCTCTAAAAGCTATTCAGCAAAATCGCCCGGTCCAAAGAGGAACCATTGAAGCGACCCTGGATTATCAGACCTATGCACAAGTTCGACGATTAGGCTTACCAAGCCAGATAGAACAAAACTTTCGATTAAACAACAGGGAAAATGGTCTGCTAACAGTAAAAAGCGCTGTTACCGCAGGGGTAAGCGATAACAAACTAAGACCCGGCGATATCATTATTTCACTCTCATCCAGTTCGCAGAAACTCGATTATGTCAGTCGCTATGAGGCATTTGAAATATTTCTGGATCAACACGTAGGTCAGAAAGTGCAGGTTGAAATATCACGTCAGGGAAAAAGTATCATTCAAGAACTAGCAGTCAAAGATCTCCACCAGATTACACCTGACGATTACCTGTCGATAGGTGGTGGCATTTTTAATAACTTTTCCTATCAGCTGGCAAGGCAAACCAATTTACCAATAAAAGGCGTTTATATAGCGTCTCCGGGATTTATGTTTGCTAATGCGGGGCTTGGACATGGCGCAGTTATTAATCAACTCAATGATATATCAATCAATAATCTTGCCGATTTTGAGAAAGCCTTGTCGACACTCAGTGAGGAGCAGTTTTTTAGCATCAGATATGTCAATATTGGTTTACCAATGAACCAGCTACTCGCCAACGTAAAATATACCACTCGTTGGCACCCTTCTAGTTACTGCCAAAGAAATGACAAAACAGGATTATGGCCCTGTCGCCCTCTCGAACACCAACAAAAACAGGTCAACCAGCCAGTCCATAAAGTTAAGTTTCCAGCATTAAAAGACAAAAGGATAAACAAAATATCCCGCTCGCTGGTAATGGTAGAAGCTGCACTTCCCTATCACATCGATGGTCAGAACTTCCCTAATTACTCAGGAACAGGATTAATCATTGATGCAGAATCTGGATTAGTTGCGGTTGATCGAAATACTGTTCCGGTAAAAATGGCCCAAGTCTCATTAACAATCGCCGGTGTAGCCGAAATTCCCGCTAAAGTTGTTTTTGTTCACCCACTACACAGCTATACCTTGCTCCAATATGATCCACAGCGGGTTGATTCAAAGCAGATTAAATCTGCCCGCCTGTACGATTCGGAAATCAACCCGGGTGATAAACTCTGGTTAGTAGGTTACCAAACGCTGGATCGTCTTATCAGCGAAGAAGTAACCGTTTCTTACCTAGCTCCGTTATCGCTACCGCCACCGTCAATTCCACAATTTAGAGAAAACAACATTACCAGTCTGGTGATCAATAATCCGCCTCAGGTGGCAAGTGGTGTGTTGCTTGATAAAAAAGGTAGAGTACGTGCCTGGTGGACTAACTTCTCCGTCGGCAGAGGCTTAAACCAGACAAAAGATATAGGCTTACCTATCAATCATATTATTGATATGCGTAAACAATGGTTAGCTAATAAAGAAATTCATACTTACTCATTGGAAGCAGAAGTGGTTCCTTTGAGTATCGCCAAAGCCACTAACTATGGCTTATCCTCACAGTGGATAGATGCCTACCAAAGCCATGGAAAAGGTGCCAGACCTTTGCAGATAAAAAAGCGAGTTGCCGGTTCCGACGCATTCAACCAGCTAAGAGATGGTGATATTTTATTGGCGCTGGAAGGGGCTCTTATTGAAAAAATTGAAGATATTGATCGTAGAATCCATAAACCTGAAATTAAACTTAGCTTATGGCGTGATGGGCAACAGCTTGACTTATCAGTCAATACCAAAATTATTTCAAATGCTGATACAGAAGAAATTTACCTTTGGGCGGGCGCATTACTTCAACAACCTCATCGCGCAGTTGCTGCACAGTATGGCATTGAAGAGAAAGGCGTTTATATATCCTGGTATTGGTATGGTTCTCCAGCCAATCGTTATGGACTAGAGGCACTCAATCGAATAGTCGAACTAGAAGGAGTCAAGATAGATAATCTTGAACAATTTATCGAGTTGTCTCAGCAGCTTAAAGATAAGAATTATCTCAGGATCAGAATGATTGACCTGTTTGGCAGAGAAACTTTGATTACCTTAAAGCAGGATCTTTTTTATTGGCCCACGGAAAAAATATTCTGGAATGGTGAACGCTGGATTAACAGTTTAGAAAATAAAAAATAATGACAAAGATACAGAAAATTGAGGAGTTAATTTAAGTATGTGCAAAGTGGCTATTGTAACTGGTGCAAGCCGTGGAATTGGTGCCGCAACCGCGTTACGCCTTGCGTCTGAAGGATATCATATTGCAGTCAATTACCTGGCTAACAAGGATGCCGCCGAGAGAGTTGTTGAATTAATCAATGCCCTATCCGTCAAGGCCATAGCCATAAAAGCAGATATCTCTTCAGAAAGTCAGGTTATTGAATTATTCAATCGGGTTGATGCTGAACTTGGAACACCTGAAGTTCTGATCAATAACGCAGGAATTCTTTGCCACCAATCGACGTTAGCAGAAATGACCTGCGAAAGAATCAATCAAGTTTTCTCTACTAACATTACAGGTTACTTTCTTTGTTGTCGGGAAGCCATCAAACGCATGTCAACACAAAAAGGTGGTAAAGGTGGCGTCATTGTTAACCTTTCTTCAGTCGCCTCGAGAACAGGAGCCCCGGGAGAATATATTGATTATGCCGCTTCAAAAGGCGCGGTGGATACGCTCACTATCGGTCTCGCAGCAGAAGTTGCAGCGCAGGGAAGTCGCGTTAATGGAGTTCGACCCGCGTTTATTTATACTGATATTCACTCTTCCGGAGGCGAAGCGGGAAGAGTTGATCGAATCAAACATACAATCCCTCTGCAAAGAGGTGGAGAACCGGAAGAAGTTGCTGCTGCAATCGCCTGGTTGGTATCAGAGGAATCCAGTTACACCACTGGGTCATTTATTGATGTCAGTGGCGGTCGCTAAGATTATAAACTTGCTCAACAATCATCACAGGTGTTTTGTTTAATCATATAAAGATAATTATCAAGCATCAATGGTTTTGGATAATCAGCCAGTGTAAACCCGTACTTTTGATAAGCTCTGACTGCCGGATGGTTATCGGCCAGGACAAAAAGAGAACATCCGCTCACTTGTAACTCTTTCATTCCTTTTTCGCTTAGTTGTTTGATTAAAGTAGCAATGATACCCTTGCCACGTACTTGCGGATTAACCACCAGCCGTCCCAGGTGACACCGCTCAAGTCGCCTGTAATATTGGCCAAACGCGAACAAATACTGATGTTCATCTACCAGTGAAAAAGATTGAATTGAGTCGCTCTTAATATCTTCAACAAATGATGCAAGAGTATACGGATAGCGAAAGCCAGGTCCGGACCATTTTTTCAAATCTCCCTCGCTTGAAAACCATTTCATTAATTCAAATAATTGCTCTTCAGTCGTTCTTACTAAACGCATAAACCTTCATCATATTCAATTAGTACTAGAGCGCAGGTGGCGCAAAAAAATCACTATAACATAGTGATCGCTTAACGGCCTCCTGGCTAACTATTTTATCAAAAGCCAATTCAAAAAATTAAAAATAACGCGAACCGGGAAATATGAGAACTAACCAATCAGTATATATTTAGCTTATTTTATCTAGATAGGTCAGTTTCAGTTAAGGCTTAGTCGTTGATTAATTGCCCAATTCTGGGTATATTTTGCGATGTTCAAATAAAAAACTACGAGAATAATTGATTGTTTTAAACAGTATAAAATTAATTACCAAATAAAAAACTCAAACTTCCTAGAAAAATAAAGATTAAGTGTAGCGAGAGAAAAAATCATGAGTAATACCACAAAACAAACATCTCAAGACGAGTTACCATTTGTAGCCCCTTGTAATGACATCCCTGTATTTGCAGCCCTCGACTGGATTGTGCTCGGCTGGAAGGATTTTAAACAAGCGCCAGCGCTTAGTATCTCGTTTGGTATTTTTTTTGTCGTCACCAGTTACCTTCTAGCAATGTTAAGCTGGCAATGGGGCGGCGTTGTACTTTTATTTAGTTTATTATCAGGCTTTGTTTTTATGGCGCCGGTATTGGCTTTAGGACTTTACTCAGTGAGTAGTCAACTAAGAGCAGGGTTTAAACCAAAATTTATATACTGTTTAAGAGAAGGAAAACGACATCTTGCCAACGAAGCTATTTTCTCATTTGTCCTGTTAATAATTTTTCTTGTCTGGGTACGCGCAGGCTCTGCTATTCATATCTTTTTTCCAATGAAATCTGATACGGAGTTTAGTGACTTTATCACTTTTCTGGCGGTAGGGAGTGTTGTTGGTTCTGTCTTCGCATTATTAGTTTTTAGTGCCAGTGCATTTGCCCTACCAATGATTATGGATCGTAAAGCAGATGCTATCACTGCAATACTAACCAGTGTAAATGCAACCAGGAAAAATAAACTATCGCTACTTGTATGGGCCAGTACTATTGTTTGCTGCCTATTTATCAGCATGCTCACTGCATTTTTTGGCATGCTGATTATTATGCCAGTTCTCGGTTATGCCACCTGGCACGGCTATAAACAAACAATTAACTCTGAATTATGGCTGGCAAACAGAAATTATAATGAACGACACCCTGGAGAATAATTCACAGCGAATTATTCTCTCAAACGACAAAACAAGTGGCTGATGAAACGCCCGACTCATTAACCGGAAGGCATTGCCAATATGGTTTTAATATCAAGAGTATCATTATAAATAACAAATCCAGTTTCCTGATTATTTCGCGCAAACACCGCCATTCTATCTGAAAGTTCATTACCTTCAATATTGGCATGTCCTTTAACATGACTAATCTGAAGATCAAATTTGAGTTTCAGGTACAATTCAAAACATTGCTGAATTAGCTCAAGATTTTTAATTGCTTCACCTTTGCCTCGTGTCCATCCCTTCTTCTTCCAGCCGTGTGCCCATTTGGTAATACAATCGATTGAATACTTTGAATCAGACAAAATCTGGACACTGGATTTCTGTTGAATATGGCCCTCAGCCATCTTAAGCGCCTCCAGCATGCCATTTAACTCAGCGGTATTATTCGTCCCTTCAGCTTCATACAGGCCATACCAAAGCGCTTCTAATTGCTGTTTGTGATAAACCGCTATCCCCGTTCCAGCTTTCCCTGGATTCGGCGAACAGGCTCCGTCACAATAAATATTAATGTCATAGCTGGTGTTGCCTGAAGTACTTTCAGCGGATGTCTGCTTACTTTTGTTCAAATTTGTTGGCTGAGAATTTCCGCCCTTACTCAGTGAGCGCTTCATCAAAGCTTTTGCGTAGGTGGACTGAAACCCTTGCTCGGCTTCCTTTTTCGTCGCAAAGCCCATAAATTGAGCATCTGAGCGTCCAGCTGTTAACATTTTAACTTCCGCCCAGGAATCAAAAACGCCTGTTTTAGCCCCTTTCCATACGACGTAATATTTCTTACTCATAGATTCACTAATTTTGTACCGATAATAACGGTGAATAATATAATGCTTTTTCAGCCTGACCAAATAAAATATCGTTTACAGCATCAATTAATAAAACGAGTGCACAACCAGAAATACCAATTCCTTTTATGTTAAAACCAAGTTGTTGTAATCACCAAAGCCTAAGGTTTAGCATTTTTATTATATTGGTGGCTTAACGGACTGGTTTTAAATTTTAGTTTTTTCTTATTATTACAACTACCGGATGTCGACCAATCAGACTGAGCGATAGCAAAGGGATCACGTTCAGGAATTAAGAAACAACGTCCATCAATTCGTACTAATTGATCACCGCCATTATTACTAAACTCAAAATACTGCTCAGCTTCAACATCGTTTAACCGTTGTTTACGTTCAATGTCTAATAATTTTTGTTCTTTTCTGCTATCAATATTTTGCCGGGTAATAGGCGAAAATACGGTAAAATTTTTATCAACTTCTGTTTTATCTTGTTTGGGTTGATCCAGATAGTTGGTAATATTCGAGCGAATATCTTCCATCGTGATTCTTTGTACTTTTGAGTTAGCTACCTCCAGGTTCTTATTCTCACTAATAGACGAAGTGGTATTTTTTTCTGTCTGTGCTGGCCGTGAAACGGATTTTTCTTCTGTATGTGGTTGCGCGGTTTCCACTGGTGGCACTGATTGTTCTTTTGCCACAGGCGAGTGTTCTTTAGATTCTGAATTATCCTTATTAGCATTTAAGCTTACAGTATTGAGCAAACTAATTGTTAGTGGCTCATGGGACTCTAACAATTGAGTATCCGGAGGCTTGATTAAGTTGAGTTGTTGGTCAGCGAATATCAGTAACAACAGGTGGATGGCCAATGAAATAAAAACCGCGACAGTTAAAGAATATGAAAGCCGCTTAGGTTGTTCTTTCTTATCGGAAAATTCCACATCAGACAAAGCCTGACTGTTTAGCCAATAAAAATCAGTCCCTTCTAACGAGTGGCTCTCTGATGCCATCTATACAAATCACATTATCTCAATAGGGATATTTCGACTGGGGTTGTGGTGGGAAGTTCAAATTATTCGCCACAGAATATAGATTAGCTCACCTACAACTTTAACAGCTTCTATTTTTTTCAATTCTCTATGTCATCGGGAATGTTAATCGTCCCCTCCAGATAATGGACCGTTTTGCCAGCAATACAGACCCTTTCATCAGTCACCGTGCAAATTAAATCTCCACCACGCTTTGATGCTTGATGAGCATTTAATACCGATTTGCCAAGTTGTTCTGCCCAATAAGGAGCAAGCCCGGTATGAATTGAGCCTGTCACAGGATCTTCGTCACCACCATTGGCAGGCCAGAAGTATCTTGAAATAAAGTCAAATTTCCTGGATTTGGCGGTGACAACAACATCATAGGGCGCCAGTTTTTTAAGCTGTTCTGTATCTTGCTCGACATTTAATACATCACTTTCATTCTTATAGATGGCAAAATAGGCTTGCTCATTGAGTAGAATATCTTGAGGCTTTATTGATAGTCCTTCTAGAAGTTCAGCTGGTATCTGTTTGGGGGCAGAAGGCTTTCTATTAGGAAAATTCATTTCAATATAACCATCATTATTTTTGTTAACAACCATTTTCCCAACAGCATCCGCGGAAAATATAACACTCTTCAAACTTGGTTCTCGCGAAAATATTACCGAGGCAGAAGCGAGTGTTGCATGTCCGCAAAAATCAATTTCGGTTAGCGGCGAAAACCATCTGATTTGATACTCTGAACTACCGACTTTGACTAAGTAGGCTGTTTCAGAAAGGTTATTTTCTGCCGCAATTGATTGCATTAGTTTATAAGAAAGCCAGTCGTCTGTAATAATTACCGCGGCAGGATTTCCATTAAATAGGTTTTCTGTAAAGGCATCAACAAAGTTAATTTTTAGTTTCATAATCAATTCAGTCCAACAGCATAGGTAATTATTTAAAAGCTCACACCTGAGTGTGGTTGAAAAATAGGTTTTATGGGGTTGTATCTTGACGCAACATTGCCAGCTTTTCAATACCGTGCGATGGTGTCCACCTTTTAAACTCAACAAAACCATGCTTCTGGTATAAGTTAATTGCTGGTTTATTAACAACTGCTGTTTCTACGGTTGCTTTTTTCATGGCCGTTCTCCTTCTGCCGTGGGGCGCCAAGG
>CBDUHU010000068.1:0-10827 GCA_965366725.1 uncultured Kangiellaceae bacterium | reverse complement strand
AAGTGGACTGTATTTTATTACTTAAAAACGCGCCCTGAAGAGGATAAAGGGTTAGATCTCGATTTGGAACTTAAGCTATCTTTAGAGGAGGATTATTTTTATCTTCTACAAGGGGCCGAGTTAGATATTAATGATTGATGTTAGTTTTTCAGGAACCCTGGCAAAGTGTCGTTCATTACGCTCTCAAAACCTTTCTATATCCGCAGGTGCTTAACCTTTTTAAATGTCTCAGGTGAATTTCAGGTTTGTTCCTATCCCCTTGGACTCAAGACTGCCGGTTAACAACCAGCGAGCAGGTTGGCGCACGAGAGTTTGTCTTAAACTAACCATTCCTCTTCTAATCGCGTTGCCTCAGTGGTTAACGTCCTGGCGCCTTTGGTGACTTTTTATATACTAATGATATTGTTTTCTTCGATGCCACCATTTTTGAGACTCATCAACAATTATCAAAATTAACGCAATTCCCATCAAATTAAACCAATTTTCCAATGATACCGGAGTTAGTTGTAATAAGTTACTTAAAACCGGTATATGCATCGCACCAATATGAATACCTTGCGCAATTAAAATACCAAGTAAAAGCAGTGGGTTACCAAAGAAAGGTAATTTAAATAGAGAAATAGTTTCTGAACGACTATTTAACGCGTGCACATTTTCAAATAGAACCATTAGTAACAGAGTCATATTGCGCGCCTCGCTTTCGCTTGCCCCTTGTTCCAGTTGAAATGCAAACAGGGAAAATGCGATTGCACCCATTACTATGGCGTTAATAATCACTCTTTCTAACATTAAACGATTAAATATTGATTCAGTTGGTCTTCTCGGTGGACGTTTTAATTCATTACCTTCAGCGGGCTCAAAAGCCAATGCCACATCCTGAACCCCGTTGGTTACCAGGTTCAGCCACAAGAGTTGTATCGGAAACAGAGGCAATGGAAGGCCTGCTAGCAAGCTGAGTATGAAAAGAAATATTTCCGCAGCGCCGGTGGATATTAGTAAGAAGACGACTTTGCGAATGTTAGCATAGACGACTCTGCCTTCAATGATCCCTTTGACGATTGATGAGAAGTTGTCATCAGTAATAATCAAATCTGCACTCTCGCGAGCGACATCGGTTCCTCTTTTGCCCATTGCAATACCAACATGGGCTGTTTTTAAAGCGGGGGCATCATTGACACCATCACCGGTTACCGCCACAAAATGTCCCTGTTTTTGAAGCTGCTCAACGATTAATTGCTTTTCAATTGGTTTAATACGTGCAAAAACATGGTTTTCTTTTACCAGCGAAGAAATTTGGCAAGTTTGGTCAGTTGAGCAATCAAAAATGTTCTTGCCAGTAATGACCGCTTCCTTATTTTTCATAATCCCCAGTTGTCGGGCAATAGCACCTGCCGTTTCCGGATGATCCCCCGTTATCATCGCTACTTCAATATTTGCCTGATGACATTGAGCAACCGCATCCACCGCCTCCGTTCTTAGTGGATCAATAATTCCAACAATCCCAATGAAAGTAAGTTGATCTAATTCCTTTTCAATATTGTCAGGAATGGTGGTTAAGGTTTTTTTAGCAAGCGCCAGAATGCGAAAGCCTTGTGAAGCTAATTGGTTAACCTGATTAAGAATTGTTTCAGATTCAATGGTGTTTAGTTGGCACATGGTGACTAATCGTTCTGCACTCCCTTTAACTGAAAATATAAAATGGGAATTAAAACGATTTAACGAGGCACTAAATGCATTTTCTGACTCATAAGGGATTCTATTTATTTCTGGATATCTTTGTTGTAATTGGAGGTGTGGAATGCCTAGTTTGTTGATTAGAACCAGAAATGCAATGTCAACCTGATCGCCTTCTGCATGCCATTGTCCTTGATGAAAATATAGTTCAGACTCGTTGGCAAGTGTTCCTATGGTGGCTAAATGATTAAGCTTTTCAATATCTGCCGGGCTAAGATCTTTATCAATGCCGCCATGAAAATCTATCCCTTCACCACTAATATTAATTGTTTGACCGTCCGCAAATGCAACTCGTTGAATGGTCATATCATTAACCGTTAATGTCCCTGTCTTGTCCGATGCAATATAAGTACAGGAACCTAGACTTTCGACAGCTAGCAGCTTTCTAACTATCACATTTGCTTTGGCCATTCGCCTCATTCCTATTGCCAGGGCGACGGTGATTGCTGCCGGAAGACCTTCCGGTATCGCAGAAACTGCAAGAGCCACTCCAAGGAAAAATACTTGATCAAGCTGTTCGCCGCGAAGTAATGCAATCATAAAAATCAGGCTAATTATAATCATTGTTGCAATAGTTACACGTAGGGTAAATTTTTCTATTCGCTGCATTAATGGAGGTTTAGTGGTTGCTTCCTTGTTAACTGCGCTAGCAATTTTACCCAGCTCCGTTTGGCTTCCTGTTGCGGTAATTTTTACGAATCCACGACCTTTTATAACATTGGTTCCAGCAAAGCAGCGGTTGAGAGTAGTTATTTTTTGTTGAGTTGTTGTTTTGACAACCGCCTGTGATTCGCCGGTCAGCATTGATTCATCTAAGGTTAGCTGGTCGGTTTGTAAACATATGCCATCTGCAGGGACTCTGTCACCAGAAGTCAGATAAACGATATCTTCATTTACCAGGTATTTTGAATCAATTTTTTGTGTATGTCCTTCATGGATAACATTAGCCAGTTGTGGAACCATGGCATTAAGCGCTCTGGCCGCTTTTTCAGCTGAGTATTCCTGAAAACTACCAATAGTTGCATTTAATAATAAGACGGCAAATATAAACAGGCCATTAATGGTCTGTGATAGTAAAAAAGATACTAATGCCGCGATTAATAAAACATAAATAAATGGGCTTTTGAATTGTCTTAAAAATAACAACCAAAAACCGGGGGAGCTCGCTTCTGGCAGGCTGTTATAGCCATCTTCGAGAATTCTCTCTTCCGCTTGTTGTGTAGTAAGTCCTTGATATTGATGCTGCTGCATTGATTTTGTTCTTCCTGTAACTCTTAGCAAACAATAGCCTGAATTAATAATAGGTGTCTTTTTACTAAATAACCTGAATTCGGGATAAGAATAACCATCAAGAACAGATATTTGTGCGGCTCTCCGCGTTGAGTCTGCCTCTAATAACTGGCTATGCCTATCCCAGGTTCAGGTTAAATATGCAACTATTAGTATTAACTCATTTTTATTAAGGATTATCAAAAAGATATCTCAGCAGTCCGTCTATTATCAGACTGCTGATTAAGCTGTATGTTAGTCGATGGCCGTTGGAGCCAGTTTGTCAAATCTCCGCTTTAAGGTTTCCAGCTGTAAATTATTGCAGCCTCCGGGAGAAACCCGTTGTTTGAGACTTTCTTCAGCGGTTCTAGTGGTTAATTCTGAGTACCTTTCAACTACTTGCTGATAAGCTGTTCTGAATGGAATACCTTGAGCGCTTAGCTCTACGGCCAGATCCGTAGCGTGCATCGGCGGGTCAATAGCTTTATCTAATTGCTCTTTTTTAAATTGTGTTCCTTCTACCAGTCTGGGAAATAATTGTAATGTCTGGAGTGACTTTTTAAGTGCGCGAAAAAGTGGTCCTTTGGTTAGCTGTAAATCTCTCTGATAGCCTGAAGGTAATGACAAAATTGTCTGAAGCTCAACCATTGCTGATTGAACAGTTGCATAACTAGCCCTCATTAATTCAACTAAATCGGGGTTACGTTTATTTGGCATAATTGAACTGCCTGTCGTCATTTCATCGGGTAAACTGACAAAATCGAATTCCTGAGTGGTAAACAGTGACAGATCCCAACAGTAACGTCTGATATCTAACAGGCATTGAGATAGTGCTGATAATACGGCAAGTTCAAATTTACCTCGACTGTTCTGGCAGTATATTGGATTAATCTGGGTGCGGGCAAAATCAAGCGTATCGGTGAGTAATGCTCGATTCAGCGGTAAATTAACTCCATAACCTGCCGCCGTGCCCAGTGGATTTGTGTCAATTAACTGGATTGTCGAGTTTAGCGTGATCAAGTTATCGATCATTGCTTCGGCAAAACTGGCAAACCACATTCCAGCGGAAGAGGGGACTGCTCGTTGCATATGGGTATATCCCGGCATAGCTACATTGCAGGTTTTTTCCGCCTGAAGCAGACATACTCTGACTGTCTCCTCGACTGACTTAACCGCGGTCAATAATGCATCCTTCAGATAAAGTCTGGTTGCAACTAGTACTTGATCATTTCTAGAGCGACCGGTGTGCACTTTTTTACCTGGCTCGCCTAACTTTTCAACCAGATAATATTCAATTGCAGAATGGCAATCCTCAAACCTTGAATCGAGCTTAAATTCATTTTTGTTAATTGCACTTGCCAGCGAGTCAAGACCATCTATCAATGCTTGTGATTCCTGGCGTGTGATTATATTAATCGACTCTAATCCAGATACATGCGCTTTACTGGCTTTAATATCATAATAGATTAGTTCTTGATCCAGTAGGATATCCTCTCCGGCCATATAATCCATTATTTGAGTATCAATTTTGTATTGACTATTTTTTTGCCATATAGGACTAGTCATGCTCTTGCTCCTGGTATGTGATTGGCTAGCTGATTGAATTTCGTATGCTGTTGCATATTGCTATTGGTTGAAGTAGTAGTAAGAAGGCCGCTATAAGGAGCAAGACCAAGACTGATGTTAATATTCTGCAAAGCCTGGCTGGCGGCACCTTTGAGTAAGTTATCCAGGCAACTGACTATGGTTGCACGTTGGCCGTCATGACTGATAGTAAATCCACCAATGATACAATCGGGTGTGTTGATTACCTGTTGTATTGTTGGTATCGCCTGCTGACATTTTATCAGTGGAAAATCGGCGTAAAATTGTTGATAGATATCCAGTAATCCCGAAATGGTCTGTGGCGATTTAAATTGTATTTGTATCGTCATATTGATCCCCCGAAAAAAAGCTGCCACGTGGGGACTAAAATGAACCGGATGTTGCAACCTGACGCTCACTTCTTTTTCGTGAAGGTGCTCTAGTAAACTATAACCAAGAAGATTGTCTGAAAGGTTTTCTGGATCATTGTTTGCGCAAGGCTTTGTTCCAGCACCGCTATATCCGGATACCCCAAAACAAGCTGGTGGTGCAGACATAAGTTGAACAACTGGTGCCAGTGCTAATTGCATAGCTGTCGAGTAACAGCCGGGATTACTTATTTTTATCGGTTTAACTGTTGTTTGTTGAGCACTGGTTCCTAATTGACTTCCATCAATTTCAGGTAAGCAATAATGCCAGTTTTTATCAAATCGATAGTCAGCTGAAAGATCGATGATTATTGATGATTGGTTTGATTGTTCTAATGCATTGACATAAAGGTGTGCCAATCCATTTGGTAACGCCAGAACGATAATATCTGTTGCTTTTGCCGCAACCTCTTCTGGAGATAGTGATTCAATTAAGGCATTGCCAAGTGGTTCAATAATTGATGACATGGGGCGCCCTGCTAGCTGTCTCGAACTAACCCAACTTAATTGAATGTCTGGATGGTTAATTAAGAGTTTTAACAATTCTTTGCCGACATATCCTCTAACTCCGACAATACCTAATGTCAGCTTCTTGCCTGTCTCACTTGTAATATTTTTTTTTGTCATTATATGCTCCGCTTAGAGTAACAAACTTTCTTGCTGACAAGTTAAAGTAGCCTTTTTTTCCAGCGAGTAGGCAACACAGTCCTTTATCTGCTCAAAACTATCAATTCCGTACCAGAAAACATTCCAGTCATCTGTTTTGTAACAACCACTTGCATGTTTAAAATAGAATGAGTTTATTGAATTTTTAGGGTTACAGCGCCAAAATAGCTGGGGGTGTTGTTTGGTGATTTTTTCCCATAAAGTTTTTCCCAGTCCTTCGCCTTTTGCATCATTTGCAACCACAAACTTATCCAGAAAAGGAATACTATTGATTAAGGTAATGACTGCCCCGGCTCTATAACAATAGGTGATATAGGCTTTTTGAATGGCTGTTTTCTCAAAGTAGTCTGAGTCCAGTTTTTTATTAAAGCCGGATTCAAGTAGTACGCAAAGTTTTTTTGTTTTGATTGTTTCAACACTGTCGTGAGTCATAATTGATTCACCTTTTCTTAATAAGGTCCCAGAACCTTTATGGGTGAATAATTCCTTTGCCAGATTCGATGGTTTAGTAATTGATACTGATGCGGTACTTGGTAGTTGGCTTAAAATTTCAGCTATCTGTTTAATTTTTAGTTTCATCCCACCATTTAACCAATCCTGTTGAATTAAGTCGGTATAATCTGTGATCAAGTTAACTGAGGAAATAATTTCACCCTGATTATTTAGCAGCCCACCAGTTTCAGTCAAAAATATGATTTTGTAAGGTTTCAAAGCTATTGCCAACTGATTGGTAGCCATGTCGGCATTGATATTGAGACATTGTCCCGAAGGTGTTTCCGCCAACGAAGAAAGTATTGGAATAACACCGCTTTCCAGTGCCGATTTAATTGGAGTAAGATCGACTCCAGTGACTTCGCCGACAAATCCCAGAGCGGGGTTTTCTGACTTTCTTGCTTCAAATATCCCACTGGTTATGGAAGCGGTTTTGACTCCCATAGCCTGGAGACTATTCGATAACTTAAGGTTCTGTTGAATAAATGTTTTTTTTGCTACTGCGAGAATTTCACCTGTGGTGACTCTTTGCCCTTCAATAAATTGACTGTCTATCGAAGTAAGAGCCAAATTTTTGTTAAGCTGTGGGCCTGCCCCATGAACGACAATTGGAAATAGTCCTATTTGTTCAAGAAAAGCTAATGAAGAACATAAACTTTCAAGGTCATTATCTAATATTGCACCGCCAACTTTGATTACTGCAAAACGCGATTGTCCAGCATTAATAAAGCGCTTCATATATTGATCGATTTCTTTCGGATTAGCGAGGTTTGATAGAAGCTGGATAATAGTATCTTTAACCCCTAGTGCATTTTTTAATACTTTTGGTTGGGCTATCTGATTAGTTGACATCATTCTCTCCAGACGGATTTGTAGCTGAAAATTCCGGTTGTCTATTCAACGAGTTCTGTTGCTCTAAATGTTGAATATTGTTATTCGAGTTAAGCAAGTTTTCTTGTTGTATTTCTGCGGATTCAATAATCTGAATATAACTTTTCTCAACAAGTGATAGTTGTTGTAATGAAACCCACTCATTGGCTGTATGGGCTTGTTCAATATTACCGGGGCCATAAACAAAGGCGGTAAGCCCTGCCTGTGAAAATAGACTGGCTTCTGTCCAGAAGTTAACGGCGTTGCCTACAGTTAACTGGTGGGCTTTTGCCAGATTTGTTGATTGTTCAATAGCTTCTGAGAATACCTGATTATCTGCTGGTAATGTTGGTCCATTAAACCCCGCTGTTATTTCAAACTCATCTTCAGACAGTCCTGCCTGTTGTTTACCCAGAATTTCTAGCTGATTGATTAGCACGCTGGAACTCTGTCCGGGGAGCGGTCTAAAACCAAGTTTTAATTCGCATGTCGCGGCAATCATGTTGGCTTTTATACCACCATCAATTTTACCAACATTAAAAGGAAGTCCAGTTAAATTTTCAAATTTAAATGTCTGTTTCTCTACCCAGTCCAGGGTGTTCGAAAGCCATTTAGTTGCCTTGTGTATTGCGTTGTCTTTTAATGCTCTTGTCGAGGAACCATGACCTGACTGACCGATAAACTGGACAGTTGCTGTTTGTATACCTCGATGGGCAACAATTGCTTTTGCTTGAGTGGGTTCCGCGACAATTACCTGTTTAAATCCGTGTTCTGTTTTTAGAAATTGCTTAACTGCAACACTGGAGCCATGTTCTTCATCAGAGGAAAAAAGTAACCCAAGAGGTTGTTGAGTTTTGTTTGCTGCTGACAGCATACATGCAGAAGCGCCTTTTATATCGCAAGCACCTAAACCGATGGCTTTATCTTTTGTTATGACCAGCTGAAACGGGTCGCTTGTCCATCCTCTGGCAACTGGAACCGTATCAATATGAAAATTAAATAGTAGCTCAGGGTTACCTCTTAACGCGAGTAAGCTTATGCAACCATTTCCGTCGTCAATAAAACTAAACTGAAAACCTGAAAGATGTTGCTTAAGATAATTAAATATTGGGCTATCACAAGTTATCTTTCTTGGTGGGTTCTGCGTGTTAAAAGCGACTAATTGACTCAAGTGTTCAATGCTGCTGAGCATTGTTTTTTTTGTCGATGATTGGTCACTTCTTCTGTCATGACCAGCGAGGGTATGTTCTAGTGTATTCACGCGGGTATCTCCACAGTGTTCGACAAGTGCTGATTTGCTGCAAGCGTTGAAGATTTTCCAAATAATTTAATAAATCCTTTAGCTTCATCAATACTCCATGAAGCAGACTGTGCATAAACGGAATCTTTATCTTTTAGAATATTCTCTGACTTAACAGAAACCGCGATTGCCTGTCCTTGACTTAGTTGTAAAGTTACTGAACCACTAACCTGAAGCTGAGACGATTGAATAAATGCTTCAAGATCATTTTTTAGTGGGTCATAGAAAAAACCCTCATAGACTAACTCAGTCCATTTCTCTGAAACTTTTGCCTTGAAGCGACTCTGGGCTTTGGATAGAACGGCTTGTTCCAACGCTGTATGGGCTATGTTTAGCGCCTCTAATGCCGGTGCCTCAAATACAATTCTTCCTTTTAGTCCTATGCTTGTATCACCGGTATAAATTCCCCTGCCTACGGAATAACTACCCACTAATTGATTTAGATATTGGATAAGCTGTTCTTCTTGTAACTCTCCATTGACTGTCTCTCCACTAATGCCTGTAATTTTTCCTTGATAAAAATACAGTTCAATTAACTCACTACCTGATTTTATTTTTTCCGGAGGAGACGTTAGTACATAACTGGAGTCTTCGGGTTTTAACCAGTCATCGATCTCTGAACCAGAAATTGTTGTACCTAACAGGTTTTCATTAATCGAGTAGGCCGATACTTTATCGCTAACGGAAAAACCATTTTCTAGTAAAAATGATTTCTCATACTCTCTCACCTGAGGTGTTTTTTTCTGGATCTCTCGTATAGGAGAAATGATGTTGTAGTTACCAAGACAAAGAACTGACAAGTCAAAGCGCACTTGATCATTTCCCATTCCGGTACAGCCATGAGCAAAGTTTCTGGTGCCTAATTCATCACAGAGTTTTAAACAGGCTTCAACAATTAAATACCGATCAGAACATAGTAATGGGTATTGATTTTGATACCAGTGACCGCTCTGAATTAGTGGAGTGATAACTCGTTCCCAAAGTTCACTCGCGATGCTGACTTCTCGATGGTTGATAGCTCCAAGGCTGATTGCACGTTGTTTAATTTGCTGTTTTTCAAGCTCGTCAACACCGCCAGAGTCAACAAAAATCGTTGTCACCTGATAGCCTTGTTGACTAAGGTAAGGAACACAGAAGCTGGTATCTAATCCGCCAGAAAATGCAAGAACTACTTGCTTGTCGCAGTGATTACTTTCGCCGTCTGAGAGATTGATTGTTTTAGAATTCATAATTTTTTCCGTTTAAAGTTGTTATTTGATTTTTAGAATAGAACCAAATTTTATTGTCCGACTAACAAGTTCTGCATAAGTGCCTTTTGAACATGAAGTCGATTTTCTGCTTCGTCAATTGCTATACAATAATCAGCGTCCATAACTGCATCGGTTGCTTTAATATTTCGTCTTAATGGTAGACAGTGAGAAAAACAGGCGTTATTGGTTAATTTCATTTTTTCCTGGTTAACTATAAAGTGTTGATATTTATCGCGAATACTCTTTTCAGCTTCCCAATTGCCAAAATATGGCAATGCACCCCAGCTCTTTGCGTACACTACATCTGCGTCGGTATAAGCCTCTTTTATATCGTGCGTCACTTTAAAACTACCACCATATTTTTTTGAGTTTTGTTCTGCAAGATCGATATATCGCTTATCCAGTAAATAGTCTTCAGTGGGGCATAATAAAGTGACATCCATACCAAATTTACTGGCGATCATTATTGAAGAGTTTGCAACAGCTGTATTTAGGGGCTTGGGATGGTAAGTCCAGGTAAGTAAGTATTTCTTTTTCTGTGGCTGACCTATTTGTTGTTGAATAGCCTGCATATGCGCTAACTCCTGGCATGGATGAGTAATTGTCTCCATATTGATGACCGGAACAGTTGCATATTTAGCAAACGCTTTGATTATTTTGTCCTGCCTGTCGTGTTGCCAGTCCTTAAATTCAGGAAAGGCTCTGATGCAGATTAAATCACAGAATCTAGACAATACCTTTGCAGCTTCAATAACGTGCTCTTCGGCAGTTTGATCCATCTTATTACCGATCTCAAACTCTAGTGGCCAGGCACTCTTTCCCGGTTCTAACACAATTGCGTGTCCACCCATTTGCCAGCTTCCTAGTTCGAAAGAAGTTCGTGTTCGCAAGCTGGGATTAAAAAATAACAATGCCACAGATTTATTTTTTAATGCCTGACTGGTTGCACCCTGCTTAAATTGATTGGCTTGATCAATTAGTTGTTGGAGTGACTGCTGATCCCAATCTGCGGTTGATATAAAGTGTTTCATTACCTATTCCTGTTAATTGTGCGAAGTTTGCTAAAATTAAGACATAAAAAAACCCGGCGCGATGGCCGGGTTTTGTTTAAATGCTTATATTTAAAAATCAAACATTATCACGCCCAGCCATTAATAAACGGCGGCGACGGCGGATAACGATAGCTTCTGATTGAACTCCTTGAGTAGAAATTGGAGCCATAGCAAGACTACTA
>CBDUHU010000067.1:0-10870 GCA_965366725.1 uncultured Kangiellaceae bacterium | reverse complement strand
TGACCATACCACCAAAAGGCGTGTGATAAGCGAGATAGGTAAACGTTTCCGCAAAATCGGCACCATCTACCCGTTTTTTATACTCCAGAAATGCATTTTCACAACAGTCAAGATATGACAGAAGTGACAGATCAGCATCTCCGGCATCAGCATCAGGTGAAGGGCGACAAGTATCCATTACTTCATAACCATAATAACCATTAGCGCCAACATCAATTTGAAAAATATATGGCTTTTCACTAATTAGCATTGCCACTGCACCGGAACCACCACTCGGCTCAGCAAAAGACCAGTCTGCAGTTAATGCATCTCCTCCTTCTTCAACCATAAAACGAGAAATATCACTGGCAATAACTAACGCCTTTGCACCAGGAGAAGCTTGAGATAATATAAAATTCACTGCCATTTGAATGCCAGCAACACCTGAATAACAAGCATTTTTAAGTTCAAATAAGCGACAATTCCGATTCAATCCTAACAAGTCATGACAATAAGTGCTCATCGACTTACCAAAGTCAAACGATGACTCAGTGCAGGTAATAACCATTTCGATTCGATCTTTTTCCTCAGCAGATAAAGCATCAACAATTGGCTTTGCAGCATTTACCGCAAATGTAATCGGATCTTCGTATGGTAGGGCCACCGTTTTTTCTTTCATTAAAAGATTTTCAAAACGGGTGGTATCTAATTGACGATGTTCTGCAAGCTTCTTTACATCTAAAAAGGCCGTTCCGGCAAAGACATTAATCGCTTCAATTCCTACTGAACTCATATTTTCTTCCTAATGTTTTATTGTTAATACAAAATTATCTCAAAATGAAATATATTACTGATTTATATACCTTTTTAGCGATTATTTTCATTATCTAAATTTGAACATTTTTGTGCGATCTTGTCCACGTCTTAGTCGAAATCTGCTAAAAGAGTCTCTATCTTTAAACTGAAGGTAGATATTTTCCTTTAATATTTGTGAAAACTGGCGACCTGGGATTTTTCCGTATGAATGGCCCGGATATATACGAGTATCCTCATCCAGCATTTCTTTTAATTTTGCTAAACTGGCGAACATTGCAAATGCGGACTCTCTGTCAGGACAAAGTCCACACCCTTCAGCAAATAATGTATCACCGGTAAATAAATTATTGCCGATACGAAAACAGACACAGCCCACTGTATGTCCTGGAGTAAAAACAGGTTCAATCGTCAAATTTCCAACCTGCCATGGTACTTCATCAATGCCAACCAATGTCTCCGCACTAAAACTTGCGCTTTCTATTTCCGCATTTGACATCCAGATTGGACAGTTATATTTTTTTGCAAGTGGCCTGGCCAAATGAATATGATCAAAGTGTGAATGGGTAAGTAATATTCCTTCAAGTTTAGCGCGGGTGTTATTAAGCGCATCTTCAATTTTTTCAATTTGCCAGGCTGGATCAACGATAACCGCTTTTCGAGTGAGTGGATCTACCACCAGGTAATTATAATTTTTGATAAATTGATGAAACATCTCCAGTACAATAACTTGAGTTGATTCCTGACCAGGATCGCGTAATAGTGAATTATTAATCATTCAATTCCCGTCCGATAACAAGTTTAATCGCCAACTAAATATGTTGTCGACCATGAAAATAAATACTGTCAAAAAGCTAGTGCTCTAAGACAGCAATAAAGCTTTTTTATCATCTGCTTTATTATCAGAACTTTCTACAAATGCTCGTGCATAGAAGTTAATTAGTTCAACTAAAATATCACCAGTTTCATTCAGTATTTTTATATCAAACTTCTTAATATCCGTTATCGACTGACTTTGCTGATCGACCTGCTCAACATAAACATAGCAGTTCTTAACGATTGGCCGAATAAGGTTTACTTCGTCAATAGCGAAAGGTAAATAGGCAACATTTGACTCATTGGCACCGACCAAACCAGCAATCGTTTGAAATGCCCCATCAAGAATAGCTGGATGGAGAATATATTGTTCAAAGGACTCGATTAAACTGGATGGTATTTTCAATTTTGAAATAGCAAAAGAGTCACCGATATAAATTGTCTGAATGGTTCTAAATGCAGCACCATAATTAAGCCCTATATCACTAAAATCCTGGTAGATTTTCGCTGCACTTTGTTGCTTTCCAGACTTCTCTTTAAGCTGCGCCAACGGCATATTGTTTTCAGATTGAAATAAACGACTACCATCATCAAACTGGATACGTCCTTCTGAATGGACCACTCTTTGGTTCTCACTATTTAATGAAGTAATCTCAAATTCAGTGCTATTGCCAATCGACTTTAAGAAAGTCTGGACCAGTGGAAAACCATTATCTGATACCAGTGGATAGGCCCAGACCACATCCCTAATTTTAGAAACTTTCTTTTCGCCAGCGATATTTCCAGCCATACAGGCAATTTCTAAAAAACCGGCTCCCGGGAATATAGGCTGTCCATTAACACTATGGTCAGTGGCGTAAAATTCACTCTTAGATAATACTGAACAGAAGCTGACACTGGTAAGTGTTGAAGCATTATAACTAATCAAAGGATGTAACTGATTATTGGACACCAACTGTCTCTCATCAATATTCCCTTGCTCGGAAGAAATCCAATAGGTTTTTTCGGCAAATGGATAACTGGGTAAAGATGCTCTCTTTGGAATATCGTTGGGATAAAGTCGCTCCCACTCAATACTAGCCCCATTTGACCAGAGTTTCGCTAATTGAGTCAGTTTCCGATTGACGATCGCCTGCTCGATCAATTCAATTTTTCCCTTGTTGGCAAGCCGTTTATTGTTGCCAGCAATGGTTGCAACACCTTCAAATACTTCGCCATCATAAGACTGATTTAGTGACTTCTGATTCAACCAGCAATTCAAACTGGAAATCAAATCAGCTTTGTTATTAAAAACCGTCGCTATTCTCTGCGCCATTGGCTCGCGCCCAATCTGAAGAGTGTAACTTAACGATGTCATATCAATATGCTCTTCCCGTTGAAGGTAACTCACAAGAGAATCAACATATTGAACCAACCGTTCTTCATTTTTGGCCGAAAGTACCAATAAAAGATTTTCGTCGCTGGTTAGTTCTTCAAACGTATTAACAGGATATTCTTCAACGATGACACAGGCGTTTACTCCCCCGGCACCAAAAGAGTTAACAATTGCTCTTCGTGGTGTAGCGGATTGGTTATTCCATGGCGTTAATTTTTGCTGTAAATAAAAAGGCGAAGAATCAAAATCGATATTGGGGTTGAGTTCACTGGAATTGATACTTGGAACTAATGCTCTATGCTTAAGTTGTAACAACACCTTTGTCAATCCGGCAATACCTGCCGCTGATTCAGAATGACCGATGTTTCCTTTTACTGAACCAATCGAACAATATTGTTTCTTATCGCTAAACTTAGCAAAAGCTTGTGACAATGCCGAAATTTCAAGACTATCACCCAGCTGTGTTCCAGTACCATGTCCTTCAACATAACTAATAGAATCCGGATGAATATTTGATTCTATCAGTGTATTTTCAATCAATAACGCTTGTGAATTAGGATTGGGTGCTGAATATCCGTTTGAACGACCACTATGCTCAAATCCACTTCCTCTGATGACTCCATAAATATGATCATTATCACTTTCTGCTCTTTCTAGAGGTTTTAGCAATACACTACCAACACCTTCTCCAGGAACAAATCCATCGTCTCCAGCCCCAAAACTATAAGTTTTATCGCCATGGGCAAGCATCCCCTTTTGACATAATGACTGATATTTTGCAGGATGAAGATAGAGGTTCACCCCACCGGCAACAGCTACCTGACACTCATGATTATGTAAACTTTCACAAGCCATATGGATAGCGACTAAACTGGAAGAACATGCGGTATCGACAGGCAAACTTGGCCCCTGAAAATCAAAGAAATAAGACACTCTGTTAGCTATCGACCAGGGAAGTGCGCTTGGAGATATTTGACTTTGTGCATTTTCACCTGTGGTAGCTAACAGGTTGT
The DNA here is from genome assembly GCA_965366725.1 of uncultured Kangiellaceae bacterium. GTDB lineage: Bacteria > Pseudomonadota > Gammaproteobacteria > Enterobacterales > Kangiellaceae > Aliikangiella. Next base: position 6,874 of record CBDUHU010000067.1, on the reverse strand, counting down.
ATGAATTAGTGGTTACCCCAACAAACACCCCAACATTGGCACTTCTACCCTTAGGGTAATATTTCTTCAAACTTTCACGGGTATAACCAGCATCTTCAATTAATGACCAGACAGAGCTAATAAAGAGCCGCTCTTGCGGATCCATTACTCTTGCTTCCGTCGCTGAAATATTAAATAGCTCTGTATCAAATTTATCTACATCAGATAAAAAAGCTCCCCACTTCGAATAAATTTCCGCAGAAGCTTCCCCATCAGATACGGGAACAAAATAATCCTGATAACGCCAACGCTGTTGTGGAATCAAACCAACTAGATCACGTCCTTCTTGCAAATTATTCCAGTAACATTCAAGCCCCCTGGACTGAGGATAATTTGCATTAACACCGATAATTGCAATGGTTCTGGAAGTATCATTAAGAACTGTTTGCGAAGACTCTACTATTTGCGTTTCAGTAGTAATTGAAGCTTCTTCATCAAAGCCCACATCCTGCGATAACTGTAAACCAAAATAATCCATCAGCGGCAATTTTGCGGCCTTTACCAGATATTTTGTCAACTCTTTAATTGTTTCATATTTATATATTAATGTTTTTGGAAGATCACCTAAATCACGAATTAAATGAGTATTGAAACGATTAATCATCACAGAGTCGATTCCAAATGACTCAAACCTCTCTTCACTGTCAATTCTATCTGGCGCCAGTTTTATTTCATCACTGATTAATACTTTCAAATACTCTTCAGTTTTATTCAATAAAACTTCAGGTTCCAGTTGATAGCGACTAGCCCCGCTCATTTCAGCCGTTTTAGATTTTCTATCACTCAGGTAACTGGCTATTTTCTTCTGCGTTCCAAACAGCGGAATACCATGAACTATATCAGCACTAATTAATCGGTCCCAACATTCAATACCTAGTTTATCAGGAAGAGGAGAAATTCCAGATTGCTGCCTGGTGAGATGTACCGCTTCTTCGGATACCTCCATTCCACCCTGTTCCCAATAAGGCCAACTAATTGAAAGCGACTTTCCAGAACGACTTCCAGTAATCGTTTTTGTATTTCTAATTTCAGAGAATGAGTCGAGAAAATGATTCGCATAGGCATAATCACTTTGTCCGGAATTTCCGAGAACCCCAGCCAATGAAGAGAAAGAAACAAAGAGATCCAGGTCTTCTTTTCTGGTTGCATTATCCAGGTTTATTACACCAGCAACCTTAGCATCGATCACTGTCTTAGCATCAGCCTGATTTTTATTTAAAATAAACGAATCAATGTGAGTTCCGGCACAATGAATCACACCGTTAATTGAGGAAAACTGTGATTTACTAACAGCAACTAAATGCTCGACATCAGCAAATTGAGTTACATCAGCTTGTACATATATAACTGACTCCCTTCCTTGATTAAGTTCTTCTAATTGACTTCTTATTCTATCGTTATTCTTTGAACGCCCTGACAAAATCAACCTTGCATTAAAACGTTCCAGCAAGTCCTTTGCAAAAAGATAACCAAGGCCACCTAACCCTCCTGAAATCAGATAAACTCCGTTTTGTTTGAGTGTTAATTGCTGCTCCGTCTTCAACTCTGTTGAAAGAGCAACTACTTCTCTAACTTTTCGCAAATAACCTTGTTGATTTGGTTGTGTTTCATAGCGGACTTCGCAATTAAACCAGTTATTCTCAGAAAGTTCTTCAACAGCGATATTAGCGTGTTGTTCATTCAAATATTCATCAGATAATTTATTTTCCAGTGCTGATTCATTTTCCAGAACAATAACTTTCCCGATTATATTGGGATTTTCAATTCTTAACGATTTGTAAAAACCACTCTGAGCTAAATAGAAAGGAATTTCAGAGTTTCGTCCTTGTCGGTAAGTTGTGAGTATCTTCAGTTTATTATTCAGTTTTTTCTTGATTAAGATTTGACACATATTGAATAGATGATAAAAACCACTATTTAAAGAGGAATCAATCAAATAACTCTCATCATCATCTGCGCAACATGGTAAGTCATAGATTATTTTATCAGGAAAATTTTTGTTTGACTCCAGTATCTCAAACAGTTTACTAAAGCTCTGCTTGTCATCCATATTGACATGATAATGTAGACTACTAATTTCCTGATATGATTCTTTATGAGCTCCTCTTATAATCAGACAGTTATTATTTTTGTTATTCAAAAACTGGTTAATTTTATTAACAAACTCTTCTGATTCAGAGAATACCAATACGCAATAACGATCACTTGTTCTTTCACCAGATTTATCTATTTCGGCTGATACCCATTGGGTTTTATACAATTGAACGCGCTCTTCTTCAGTCTTTGTTCTGACTAACCTGGTAATTTTTCCCTCGTTACGCTTCTCTGTAACAGCTAGCGTATTGTTACTCGACTCAATCCAGAACCTCTCTTTATCAAACGGATAAGTCGGTAATGAAATACGTTGTGGAAGAAATTCCTGATACAGTTGAGTCCAGTCAATATCAACACCTGACATCCAGAGTTCTGCAATTTTTGACAATTCAGCATTATCCATAACAACTTGCAAAAATGCCTCTCCAGCTTCTCCTTCAATAAGCATTTCTGCACCGGATTGGATATTCTTAATATTGCCACATAAAATACTGGCAATGCTACACTCTTCAGTTGATTCAGTTGTTGATTGCTTTACCCAATCTAACCACTGATTTACTTTTTCAGTCAGATCAGACACACCATCAGCCAAAACTAACAACCTCTCATTCATTGCTGTTCGACCAACCTGAAGTGTATAAATAAAATCAAGAAAAGAAAGTTTAGGAGTAGCTGCAATAAATTGACAGATATCTTCCGCATAGCAGATAAGTGTTTTCAAATTTCTTGCCGACAAAACAAACAACTGTTGCTGTGTTTCGAGTTCAATACTCTTTGTTTCTACTGCTCTGGGATATTCTTCCAGAATAATATGCCCATTTGCACCACCGGCACCAAATGAACTCACTCCAACTCTTCTTGGGTGATCCTCATTAGCAGGCCACGGAACCATGTTTTTCTGTACAAAAAACTCAGAATCCTCAAAGTTGATATTAGGATTAAGTATATCTGCATGAATTGAAGGAACCAGACATTGGTGTTTAATTTGCAATAATGCCTTAGTCACCGCAGCAATTCCGGCAGCTGACTCAAGATGGCCAATATTGGATTTAACTGAACCTATAGGGCAAAACTGCTTTATCAATGGTTTTTGCTGGTGGACAGATTGGTGCTCTTGCTGATATCCACGAAATGCCTTTGATAAACCAGTTATTTCAATCGGATCACCTAACGACGTTCCAGTACCATGGGTTTCCACATAACCTAAACTCTGTGGTTCAATATTTGCCTTTTTTAGTGCGTCAAGAATTAGCGCTGCCTGAGCATTTGGATTAGGCACTGTATAACCGTTGGTTTTACCATCATGATTAATGCTAGTAGACTTAACCAGTGCATAAATTTGATCTCTGTCTGCCACTGCCTTTTCAAGTGACTTTAATAAGATTGCACCAACACCTTCTCCAGGTACATAACCATCGCCACCTTCTCCAAAACTGCGACATTTTCCATCAGTAGCAGCAAAACTCCCCTGACTTAGTGTCAAATATTTATGCGGATGAATAGAGACATTAACACCGCCTGCGATCGCAATATCAAGTTCGCCTTTAATGATTTCTTCACTGGCAAGATGAATGGCCGTTAAGGAAGAAGAGCACATGGTATCTAACGCAATACTTGGGCCATTGAAGTTAAAGAAATATGAAACCCTGTTTGCAATCGAAGCGTAAGAAGAGCTAGGAACTGTCGGTATTCCCTTTAAGGTGGCTTCTGCACCAATCAGTTCATAATGCCCCCACATAACACCGACATAAACACCGACCTTGTTGCGGGCGATGCTCTGCTGACTATAACCAGCATCTTCAATCGCTTCCCAGACAGTTTCAAGAAATAGTCTTTCTTGTGGATCAAGCAACGCGGCTTCTCTTGGAGAAATACTAAAAAACAGAGGATCAAATTGATCGATACCATCAACAAAACCACCCCACTTGCTGTAGGTTTTACCCGGTTTACCTGGTTGAGGATCAAAATAAATAGCGTTATTCCAGCGTTCAGCAGGGATTTCAGTAACGCAATCTTTACCTGCCTTTAAATTCTTCCAGAACTCAGTTAAATTATTTGCCATTGGATATCGACCGGCAACACCGACAATTGCCACTTGTTTTCTAGTAGCGCTGGTTTCACCCAAAAATAATTTTTTATCTGCCAACTTAAGTCCGGAAACTTTTCTCTGTTGAATATGCCTCTCACTGGAAAAGCTTTTCGATGCTTCCCTATGATTATCTAGCTTAGCAGCAAGTATTTGCTCATATTCTTTGCATAGGTAGCTACCCAATTGTTCTATCGTATGATATTCGAAAAATAACGTTTTGGACAAAGAACCGAAAGTTTTCTCCAGTTGACTTGTCAGCTTCATCGCCAGAATTGAATCGATACCATATTTTTCTAATTTAGCATTCGCCTTAATTTTTTCAGCTGGAAGTTTTAGTATTGAGGAAAATTCATCTCGCAGGAACTCAATGGTCTTCTTTAACAATGTCGTGTTTTGTATTTTTGAAGAGAATAAAGACAATACAACCTTCGGTGATATAGGTTCGGCCTGGTTATTATCAGTAAATAGTAGCTTTCGTATTTTATCGAGTTCGCCACTCATCACAATTCCCTGTTCAGCTTGCAAAGAAAACAGTTGATAGAAGGCCTGAATTCCAGTCTCCGTTGTCATCGACTCCATACCAATCTGCTGCTTCATTAAGGATTTGCTTTCAGAGTCAACCTCCATACCACCATCTTCCCAATGCGGCCAACAAATAGATAATGAGTGTCCTGATCTTTCTTTGCTAACAACTAACTTGTTTCTATACTGTGCAAATTGATCCATAAAGGCATTTGCGGTGGCATAATCAACTTGACCGGGATTCCCTAAGACTGCAGCAGCAGAAGAAAACATAACGAAGAAATCCAGCTCCCAGCTTTTGCTTGCATTATCCAGAATATAACTGCCATTAACTTTAGGAGTTAATACTTGTTGAAATTCATCCGCTGTCTTCTTCAGTATATAGTTATCCTTAATCATCCCGGCACTATGAATAATACCGTTGACTGTTACACCATTTTTTGACAGCTTCTTAAATGCACGATTTACTTTTGAACTATCACAAATATCAAGCTGTAGATAGCTAACACGGTCATTACCGTCGTCCAGTTGTGCAATTTTCGTGACAATGTCAGGTGTCAATTTTGAGCGTCCAGTCAAAATAATATGCGACTCTTTTGTGACCTTCAAAATCTCTCGGCAAAACAAAGAACCTACCCCGCCTAGTCCACCAGTTATCAGATAATTTCCTGACTCTTTAAATACACTCTGATGAACACCTGCATCATTAGCAATAATTGCCCGTTCTTGCCAATTCAATACATAGCGAATATTTTGTCGATACCTGATCAAACTGTCAGATAGGTGCGCCTTGTTTTCCAGTAAAATACTCTTCAGTTTTATATTATCAACCGTCGATGATAATGAAATTAATTGAACTATAAGGTTTGGATTTTCCAATGAAGCCGTTTTTAACATCGCGGATAAAGCACTTAGCGTTCCATGCGCATTTTCCGAAACCAGCACTTGAACCAGTAGCTTTCCCGACAATTTTTTACTCATTAACTGTTGAATTTTTTCAAAGCAGAACAATGCGGTTTGCACAAAGAAGCTTGCAATGTCATTGTTATTGTTAACTGAGCAATACTCAAAGTCTGAATCGGGATTTGATTTTGTGACCGTTTCAATATTAATATCAGTCAACCCACAGAGAATGACATAGTTTCTCACAGGTGCTGGTGAATGTTGAGCAATGGTAATGTCTGCGGTTTTTTCTTGCCATTTAGGAGTAGCAATTAAACTTGAAGTCGTTTTTCCTGTTGATGATAATTGTTGGCTCTCTGATGTAATCATCCTTGATGATAATCCACGTATTTCGACACAGAGCGCGCCATTATTATCATAAAGATCGATATCAACTTTCACAATATTATTCGCTTCCAGATTTTGATTAGCTGCTGAAAGTGAGCTTTTTGCCAGAGAATGGTGGTCATTGGCATAACGAATTACACTAACCATCTCTCGTTTACATGACGATAAGATCCTTAATGAATCGATGGCAAATGGTAGCATCGTCTGTTTCGATATCTCATCAAGGTTATCCAGCATTCCCAACGACGCTTGTAACGCACTATCCATTATTGCCGGATGAAGTACATAATCATTCCGATTCAGTTCGTACTCGTGTGGTAAAACCAATCTGGCTAGCACATGATTATCACTTTTGAACAGCTGTGAAATACAACGGAATGATTCGCCATAGAAAATCCCCATATCGGTAAAAGCTGAATAAATTTCTTCTCCAGTGTAAGCCGATTGATTGGTGCTATTTAGCAAAGTATCGATATCAATATTCTCGACCACAGGCTGGCTACTGACAATCGCTTGTCCTTCACAATGGACTACTTCTTTACCTGCGCAATGGCTTGCTATCGAGTAACAAATCTGTCCTTTTTCGTTTAAGCTGAATTCGGTTATAACTTCACTCTCTGCTTCAACAACCAGCGGGCTTGCCCAGACGATATTATTAAATTTAAATTGGCTATTCTGTTCAGATTCTGGAATTGCACTTTCTAGTGAAAATCGGATCATTTCCAGATAAGCAACTGCCGGTAGTACTTTCTTATTAGCACCATCAGCCATTCTTATTTGATGATCCATTAGAAAAAACTCGTTCCCAGTCAATCTTGATAGGTACTTTTGATGACTAAA
>CBDUHU010000066.1:0-10920 GCA_965366725.1 uncultured Kangiellaceae bacterium | reverse complement strand
GTTTCTCTATTTTTGATTTTTGCTACAAAGCAGGCTTAGTTGATGATTTTGAACAGAAATATTAGCTCCACTTTTTGTGATTTTATCTCAATACTGGTATATCGATATTTCTTGTTACAGTTATCAATTAGTCGTGTCTGGTTGTCTTTATGATGACCAAGTATAATCAGGCAGGATAGAATTTGGAGTTGATTTTGACTTATAAAAATAAAATTATCTGGGTTACCGGCGCATCATCAGGTATTGGGCGTGCTTTGAGTCTGAAATTGGACCAAATGGGGGCCAGGTTAATTGTTTCAGGTAGAAATCTTGAGGCCCTAAACAAACTGATTAGCGAATGTAAGCAGTCCGAACTACATCGAGTTGTATGTTTTGATTTAGCCGATACTGATAATTGTGAACAAACTGTTGAAACCGCGTGGGCTTTTAACGATGGAATCGATATTTTGGTCAATAATGGGGGAGTCAGTCAACGCTCTTTAGCAATTGACACTTCGTTAGCGGTCGACCGACGGGTTATGGAAATTGATTATTTTGGGACCATTGCTTTAACTAAAGCGCTAGTAGCAAAATTTCAGCAACGCCAGGCCGGAAAACTGATTAATATTGCCAGCATCGCCGGTAAAGTGGGCTCACCCATGCGCAGTGCCTATTCCGGTGCAAAACATGCTTTGATTGGCTTTATGGACTGTTTAAGAGCGGAAGTAGCTCATTTGGGAATTGAAGTTGTCAATGTTTGTCCTGGATTTGTTTCGACTGATATCAGCAGAAATGCATTGACAGGAGATATGTCTAAATACCAAAAGCTTGATGAAGAAATCGCCCATGGTATGAGCGCAGAGTTGTTTGTCGATATTTTGTTGAAAAAGCTTCAGAGTTCAAAACGAGAAATTATAATTGCCAGAGGATTACCTAAGTTTGGTTATCAAGTACGACGCTTCCTACCAAATATTTTTCATTGGTTGTTACCTAAAATATACAACCGCAAATCATAGATTACTGAATAATAATTAGAATGTGACACCAAGGAGTGACTTAATGCTTAAAAAAATTGTGATGTGGTTCTTTGCATTGATACTACTGATATTAGTGAGTGGGGCTGCATTTTTTGCTCATGAATGGTATGCAAAACCATTTTTCATAAACAACTATTTTAATCGACTGGCATTAAAGATTGCACTTGATAGTCCTGAAACCCTGACATCCTTGCATTTTTTGGAACCACTGGGTATCGATGGGCACAACGCGGAACTTGACGATGCGAGCCCTGAGTCGACAGATGAATTCTTTAAGTTTATCGCAAGTGAACATGAAGTTCTAAAAAGTTACCCGGATGACTCGCTAACTGATGAGCAAAAAATGTCTAAGAGGATTGCAATGTATCTGTTTGAGTTTGCCGCAGAAGCAGAAGCATTTAAATTGTATAATTATCCGGTTAACCAGTTATTCGGAATTCAGAGTGATTTTCCATCATTTATGGAAGCCCAACATCAAGTGAACAACCTTGATGAAGCTGAATACTATGTCGAGCGATTAAAGAAGTTACCGCGTAAGTTTGAGCAGTCTCTTGAAGGAATACGTCAGCGAACCGAGCATGGAATCATTCCACCAAGGTTTGTTATCGAAAAAGTCTTAATAGAAATGGAAAATTTTGCAAATACTAAAACCGAAGAAAATATTCTGTATAAGTCACTGCAAGATAAACTGGCAAAGTTGGATTCGATAGAACAGGCAGAAAAAGATGTGATTTTAGAGGATGCAAAAAATGCAATTGAAAATGAAGTTTATCCTGCTTACGTTAATTTAGGTTTATATTTTAGTGGTCTATCGGACAAGGCTGATGATCGTGATGGGTTTTGGAAACTACCTGATGGTGATCAAGCTTACCGGTTAGCATTAAAATTATTTACCAGTACAGATTACAGCCCCGACTATATTCACAACGTTGGTATTCAGGAAGTCGCTCGAATTCAGCAGGAAATGTTAGACATATTAAAAGGAGAGGGGTTTGATACAAGCAAGGGCTTTAGCGAGACTATAGAGGCTTTGGCTGATCAGCCCAGATTCTATTATTCTGATGACGCTGAAGGAAGAAAACAAATATTAGCCGATTATCAGTCGATAATTAAAGAAATAGAACAATGATTAGGCAGTGCATTTAATATACGTCCTGAAGCCAGCGTAAAAGTTGAACGAATCCCGGAGTTTAAAGAGAAAACCAGTCCAGGCGCCTATTATAGCGGTCCAGCAACGGATGGGTCCAGACCTGGGATATTTTATGCAAATCTATACGATATTAAGGCGACCCCCAAATACGGTATGCGCACACTTGCCTATCATGAAGCTGTGCCTGGACATCACTTTCAGGTATCGATTGCGCAAGAATTAGAAGATATGCCTTTGTTCAGAAAGTTTGCACCTTTTACCGCCTATATTGAAGGTTGGGCGTTGTATTCTGAGCGATTGGCATGGGAGCTTGGCTTTCAGGATAACCCATATGACAATATCGGTCGTTTACAGGCAGAACTATTTAGAGGGGTCAGGTTGGTTGTTGACACCGGCATCCATGCCAAGCGCTGGACTCGAGAGCAAGCAATTGAATATATGATTAAAAATACCGGTATGGCTGAGTCAGATGTTGTTGCTGAAATTGAACGCTATATTGTTATGCCGGGCCAAGCTTGTGCTTACAAAGTTGGAATGATGAAAATTCTGGAATTAAGAGCGAAAGCAAGGGAGTCGTTAGGTGACAAATTTAATCTAGCTGAGTTTCATGATGTGATCCTAAAAAATGGTGCAGTGCCGCTCGACATTCTGGAAGAACTAGTAGAGGGTTATATCAATAAAAAGCGTTAATTCCGCCTGAATTACCAATGAAAAGGCTTCTTATAACTAAGGGCCTTTTTCGCAAATGTTCGAAGGCTCATCTATACTATTCAGTAATTCACTCGTTATGCTGGATAATTGAAAGTAGAGTGTAATCAATGTTGCAGGCTTGATTGAGTGCATAAAAATAGGCGGGTTGATGATTGAATAGGAACAATGGATGAGTGTTGATAACCGACAGCACCAAAGGTTGCCGCGAGAAGAAAAAATATTTGTTGAGATATTATCCTCTTCAAGTAACGATTCAAAAGATAATATCCTGCTGGAATGCAGTACCAGAGATATCTCACAAAACGGTTTAAAAATTCAACTTGAATACCCTTTGCTAGTTGGCTCAATTCTAGAACTCCTGATTCAGTTTGAATCTGGCGGCTACAAGTTTTTGCTGACCGGAGAAGTTAAGTGGTTTGAAGAAGCCAGGCAGGGCGAGTTTATAGCCGGTTTTGAACTGATTGATGCAGAGCACTCTGATTTTTTAGTGTGGAAAAAGATGTTCTAGTTGGTATTAACTCAACGTATCTAGCGATTGAGTTAAAGTTATTGAATTTCTGCCAATCATTCATCATTGATTGACCTTTAAGTTGTTTTACCGATATATTTAGCGTCGAGGACTCGCGTCGTTTGTATTTTGGGGAATAAAAGTGTCGATCGCATTACAGCCAACAAAAGCTGAACTACAAATTTTACAAGTACTGTGGCAAATAGGGCCTACGACGGTCAGAAACGTTCACGAGGCGCTATCCAGTACCCACTCCACAGGTTATACAACAATACTCAAAATTATGCAGATAATGTTTGAAAAAGGGCTACTAGAAAGGGATGAGTCTTCCAGAGCGCATGTTTATGGGGTTTGTATTGGACAGGAAGAAACTCAGGGGATGATGGTAAGAGACCTTGTTTCAAAGGTTTTTGGAGGCTCCACATCTCAGTTAGTGGTTAGTGCGCTGCATGGACAGACAAGTAAGAAAGAGATTGCTGAAATTCGAAAAATCTTAAATGAATTAGAACAAAAGAAATAATATGGATATCATTTCAAACTTAGCCAGCAACCACTTTATTTCCAGTCTTGCTATTACTTTAGTGCATTTTTGCTGGCAGGCGATATTAATTGCATTGTTTGTTAAAGTCATTTTAACGTTAACATCAAAACGTTTATCACAATTCAGATACTATGCAGCGATTTCTGCACTACTAGGTTGTTGTCTTGCGCCTATTTACACATTTTACTATTTTTACAATCAATACGCTTCTCAATATGTTAATAACGACCTTTGGGCAAATGGTGCCAATTCAAATGAACTGGCATCGGCACTCAGTCAGGCCAGTCCTCAATGGACCCAGTCTTTCTCTGTTTTTGAAGGCTTGTTAAATGAGACCTATCTTGTCGTAATCTGGGGACTAGGGGTTTTATTAATGCTGACAAAGTTCATTCTTGAAGTTAACTTTACTTATCGTCTAAGTCGTACTGAAACTAGCCATGTCAGTAGTGAAGTTCAAAAAATGCTCAGCAATATTGCAAGTCAGTTTGGAATATTAAGAAGAGTCCGAATTTTAAAATCTGGACTTGTTACTGTTCCTGTTGTTATTGGTTGGCTTAAACCCACAATATTGTTGCCTGTTGCGATAACCATAGGGATGGAAAGACAGCAGTTAGAACTCATTATTGCCCATGAGTTGGCCCATGTTAAACGTTTTGATTTTCTCACTAATTTGCTTCAAAACTTAATTCAGGTATTGTTTTTCTACCATCCTTGTGTTTATTGGATTAACAAGATGATACGTGAGGAAAGAGAGTATATTTGCGATTCTATGGCGATTCGGGTCAAGGGTGAAACAACTGAAGCCAGGATGGACTTAGCGAAGGCGTTGTTGAGCACCGCTGAGTTAAAAGAAGGAAACCTGTCCCTTGTTGCTGTTGCCGCGTCAGATGGGCATTTAAAGAATCGAGTAAGTCGAATTCTACTTAGTGAGCGCCAAAGAATGCCATTGTTCAATGCATTACTAGCTATCTCGGTGGCGGTTGTTTTCAGCTTTGCGGCAATTGCTGCCACTGGAGAAATGGAAAAGCAATCTTCAAGTGTGGGTTTACCTAACAGGGCTGATATCGATTCGCAACGTTTGAATGTATTGATACCGCCGCAGACAGAGCAAGAGCAGAGTAAACCGGCAGAACTGGCATTAAATAACACTATTGAATCGGAGAAGGGATTAAGTAGTCAAATTAATCCAGTTATAAGGGATGTAACGCCTGCTCAGACTCTTCATGTTGAGCAATCTACTAAGCCTGGTGACGGTGAGTTGGTGGCTAGGAGTAATCAAAGAATAATCGCAGATGATAAAACCAATATCAAAACAACACTAAAAACCCCCGATGTAAATAACAGACAAAAACAGACGCGAGCAATTGAAAATAAAACCTTAAGTTCAAATAAGTTGCAACGACCTCCTGCCAGAAGTGTTTCACCGATGCGTGCACAGAGAGATAAGTTAATAGGCAAAGAAACTTTGAAAGGTAATCGATCTTATGAGCGGTCTGACTCATTGGTTCAGTCTGATATTAATCAAAGAAAAAGCACCAACCTTGATAATCTGAACACTAAAACAGCAGTGAAAGAAGTGGTTGAGATAATTCAAAATCAAAAGCAGGTGGAGCAAAAAAGTAATAATAATCCTGGCGTTGTCGCTAAATTCTCCATTGACAAAGCACAGGCACAGACTAAAATTCAGAAAGTATCTTTGTTGGATGCCAGAATAGAGCCTGTGTTTATTGAACCTCTTGCAATAGTAACACCATTTCCGACCTATCCATCAGCAGCATACTCTCAGAAACTACATGGAAGCGTTAAAGTTGAATTTGTTATCAATGAAAATGGCCGTGTAACAGAGTTAGATTTTGAGGATGATGTGCCTCGCCTGTTTATAAAGGAAATTCAATCAAAACTGCGCCGTTGGAGGTATGAACCTGCCACCAAAGATGGCAATAAAGTCGCCCATCGTTCGAGTTTGAATTACCATCAAGGCGACCTTTTGTGCGCGGTGAAACAGGTTCTTATATTAAACGTGGTAAGTAAAAAGAATGCTTAAGAAATTTCTCATTATTATTATTATTATCGGATTAAGCTTGTTTGCTTTGGGTAAATATGGCGGTAGGGACTTTAGCCAGATATCCTTTGCCTGGGATAAATATCAGCATAGTGGCGAAATAGGTGGTTTTTTTAGTGATTTGGGCGTTATTTTACAAGGCGGTTACGTAAAAGCGCCTTCGTTACCATTTGACGCTGAAAAGTTTATTTATCGCTGGACGGATGAACAAGGCCAGTTACGTATTAGTGAAAACCGACCCGATGTTGCTAACTATGAGAAAATTAAAATTGGGGATATGAAGTTTGAATCTCAAAAAGCGATGACTAAAGAAGAAATCGAGAGTATTTTGAACAAGAATTAACTTTAGTCATATTTTGCCCTGTTAATTTTGTCAACTTCTCTGGGCTTACGTAACAGTACATAAACTGAGCCTGTTCCGCCATGTCTTGCTTGTGCTGAATGGAATGCCAACACCAGATCAACCTGTTTTAACCATTGGTTCAAGTAACTCTTTAGACGTGCTGGAGGGTTACTTTTTAGTCCTTTACCGTGCGTAATCAATAGTACTCTATAGTTATATCGCGCTGAGCTTCTTAGTAGTTGGTAGACCTGCTCGCGTGCCTCAGCTACTGTTTTCCGATGTAAATCAAGATGATAGTCGAAATCGTATTTTCCCTGTCGTAACTTTTTAAAAACACCGGGTTGTATACCATCCAGTTTAAAGGATAACACTTCCTGGGGATCAACTGTTTCAACTTCACCGTCGGTAAGAAAGTTCTGATCTTTAGCTGTGAAGGACTGAGCCGCTTTCTTGCGGTAGCCTGAATTGGGTTCAATGTTCTTACTAATAAGCTTTTCTTTGACTTTATCCTGAGATATTGGCTTAACATCAGACATCTCTGAAAGAAAGTCATCATTGTCAAAATGATTCGTCATTAATTGGCTCTGATTTACAATTACTTCTATCAATAGGGGTATTTTAACTCATAAATGCCAGTTATGATGAGTAGATGCAAAATGCATATATATTATCTATAATCTGATAGAAAAAGAAATATTGGAATTTCAACATGATAGAAGGCAAATTTGACGTAGTCTTTAGAGGACAAGTCGTAAAGAATATTGAGTTGACTCAGGTGAAAAACAACTTGGTAAAGTTGTTCAAGTCAAGCCCAGAGGCTGTAGAGAGGCTTTTTGGTGGTAAGGAAGTGACTATTCGCAAAGGTCTTGATTATGCTTCAGCAATGAAATACCAATCGGCGCTAAAAGCGGCGGGTGCACTTGCTTTAATCAAGGAGTTAAATGATCAGACGGAGAAAGAGGCTCAGGTTAAAACTGGTCAATCGGGTTCAGTAACTCAAAGCAAACCAGAGGTAAAAGTTCAGGCAACTGAAAAGGTTTCATCAACATCTGCCACTGTAGCCTCCATTCCGGAAGAACCAGTTAACCCGGAAGAGGTTAGTATTGCCGCTGTTGGAGCACAAATTTTACCGCCAAAGGTTTATCAGCAAAGAGAAGTTGATACCAGCGAATATAGCCTGGCCGAAGCTGGTGAGAGAATTTTGCCAGAAAAGGCCCCGGAAGAATTTCCGCAGCCTTCAATTGATCATTTATCGCTAGAATAAGCTTTTATATCTGGTGCTGAAGCTCAGTGTTGCTTGCGGTATTGGTCAAACCATAAATTGGTTGCACCTGCAACTGCGACCGGCATCAAGAGGATATTAACAACCGGTATCATGGTTAACAACATGACCAATGCACCAAACCCAAATGGTAATGAGCGCTTCTGCTTAAGTATTTGTAACATACCTTCAAAAGGGACCTTGTGGTTATCCATTGGATAGTCCAGATATTGGATTGCAGCCATCCAGGCGTTAAAAATAAACCATAAGAAAGGAGCCACTATTGCGAGCGGGGTTATGAATATTAATAAACAACCGATCGCTCTGGGTAGATAGTAGGCAAACTTGCGCCATTCGCGGGAAAATAGCCTGGGAATATCGGCAATAAATCCATTCCAGCTAAATGCCTGTTCCTGATAGTCTTTACCAGAAAGATGTTTCTCAACAGCTTCAGATAATAGACCATTAAAAGGTGCGGCTATCCAGTTTGCCAGAAATGCAAAAGAGAAGAAAACGACAGCCATAACGCTGATTATAATCAGTGGCCAAATTAGCCAGTCAAGGTTTGTGATAAACCACTGTACAATGGAGTTTTCTGTTGTGTGTAGCGTCTCATACCAGTTGGAAATGCTATTAAAAGCATAAACCGTTGCAAAAGATAATAAAATCAGGTTAATTACCAGTGGAATAAAAACGAAGCTTCTGATACCTGGCTTCCAGATTAGTGAAAGTCCTCTGCTCAAATAGTGAGCGCCTCCGATTGAACTTTGTTGCATATTTTAAAAAACCTTGGATTCTAATTGATTTTTGATGTGTTTTATTGATGAAATAATTTAAACTAATGCGTTTGATAAAACTAGCCGAAAATTGTAAGTGATTAGTTCAATATTTTCCCAATTTTAGCGGGATAATAGAGTCATTTCACGATATTTCCTATAACGGCTCTCCTTAATTTTGAGTACAAAGCTACACCATGCGACTAAAACAAATAAAATTAGCAGGCTTTAAATCGTTTGTTGACCCTACCAGTGTACCATTTCCAGAAAATCTGACTGCGATAGTCGGGCCTAATGGTTGTGGAAAATCCAATTTGATTGATGCGGTTCGTTGGGTAATGGGAGAATCTTCAGCAAAACATTTACGTGGAGACTCAATGACGGACGTTATTTTTAACGGGTCAACGTCACGTAAACCGGTAGGTCAGGCCAGTATTGAGCTGGTTTTTGATAACTCTGACGGTACTATTAAGGGTGAATATGCGAATTATGCAGAAATTTCTATTCGTCGAACGGTAACTCGGGAATCGGTAGCAAACTATTATCTGAACGGGACTAAATGCCGACGTAAAGACATCACTGATATATTTCTGGGTACAGGTCTGGGCCCACGGAGTTATGCAATTATTGAACAGGGAATGATATCACGTCTGATTGAGTCAAAACCTCAGGAATTGAGGGTTTTTCTTGAGGAAGCTGCCGGTATTTCTAAATATAAAGAACGACGCAGGGAAACTGAGAATAGGATCAGGCATACCAGAGAAAATATGGAACGTTTGCAAGATATCAGGGAGGAGTTAGGTAAGCAATTAGCACATTTGCAGCGTCAGGCAAACTCAGCAACCAAATACAAAGAATTTAAACAACAGGAAAGAACACTTAAAAGTGAGCTTTCTGCACTTAAATGGCAAAAATTTCATGGGCAGGTAGAGACTTTATCTGCGGATATTTCGAAGTTGGAAATTGAGTTAGAAGCCAGAATTGCTGAGCAACGCCACGCGGATAATGAAATAGAGCAAACCCGTGAACAACATATCGAACTAACTGAACATTTTAACTCGGCACAAGGTAGGTTTTACGGTATTGGTGCCGATATTGCCCGTCTTGAGCAAGGCATTGCACATAAAAAAGAGCGACGAGGGCAATTAAATGATGATTTGCAACACGTATCAAGCTCGCTGAAACACCTGCTTGAACAAATGAATGAAGATGAAGGGCAGGTAGAAGAACTTCAAGTTAAATTACTAGAAGCTGAGCCTGAACTTGAAATTCAGCAGCAATCAATGGAGCAGGCACAGGAAGTGTTAGCAGAGATCGATGGGTCAATGCTTGAATGGGAAAGTGAATGGGAAGATTATAATCGATCTAGCTCTGAAAATAGCCAGAAAATGGAAGTCGAGCGAACCCGAATTCAACATTTTGAACGGGTTATTGAGCGCCTGGCAAAGCGAGTGGAAAACAACGAAAAAGAACTATCAAATCTTCAGTCTGAACCGATTGAAGAAAGTATGGTTGAGGCGTCGTTAGCTTTGAGTCGGGCAGAAGAAGATACCCTGGTTCTAGGTGAGTCAGTTGAAACACTGTTTGATAAGACCTCAAAACTACGCCAGTTGCAACGCAGTAGACAGTCGGACATTGATCAATGTCGTCGTGAATTACAACAAGTTCAAAGTAAACACATATCACTTAATGCTTTACAGAAAGCAGCGTTAGGCTCTGATAGTAGAACTGTAGAAAAATGGTTAGACAGCAATAATTTAAAGAATAATAAAAAACTCGCACAGATGCTAAAAGTTGAGTCTGGGTGGGAAACTGCAACTGAAATGGTATTGGGTGATTATCTAGAAGCTGTTCCGGTTGACTCATTAGATAGTTTACTCAATGAGTTTGAATCAATGACAGGTGGCAACCTGACCTTATTGCAAATGTCGGTAGATGGCTCTGAGTCAATTCAGGATGCAGTAGAAAATCGTGAATCTTTGTTGACTAAGGTCAGTAATGCGAATGCTGTTGCTCACATTCTGGCAAATGTGGTTATCACTGAATCTACCAGTGAGGCGTTAGCACTACGCCATGAACTTAAGCCTCATCAATCGGTTATTACCAAAGATGGATTCTGGTTAGGTCCACAATGGGCGCGAGTTGCCAAGAAGGAAGCTAGCGAAGCAAACGTATTAGAGCGAGAAGCTGAACTTGAAAAGTTAACCCTGGAACTGGAAACTTATGAAGCTCAATTGGAAGAACTGACGGAACTGGCAGAAAATGACAGAGATTCACTGAAAGAGGTAGAAGCAAGCTGGGAAGAACAGCAACGTTTATTGAGTGACGCAAACAAACGTTATAGCGAATTACGCGCTCAAGTCGGCTCGCAACAGGCCAAAATGGAGCAAATTGGTAAACGTCGGGATTCTCTTGCTCAAGAACGATCCGATTTAGCTCGACAGTTGCAGGAAGATGAACAATCCCTTTCACAAAGTCGTGCGACGCTTGAAAAACTGGTTGATGCAATGGCGGGTGATTTAGATCAGCGTGAGGCGCTTACTCAACTGAAA
>CBDUHU010000065.1:0-10997 GCA_965366725.1 uncultured Kangiellaceae bacterium | reverse complement strand
TTGAACTATTAAGTGGTAGTCGTATCACTCAGCAGTATTTTGAATCGCAACAGAGTAATAAACAGGAATAAATGTTATCCTCGATAATGACGGCACTCGCAGACTTATTAACCTTGTCTTGCAATAACCAATGGCATTTACCCTATATAATCAATGAAAAAGAAAACTAGTGAAAAATACCTAAGAAGGCAGAAATCAGTATCTACCAGCTCGTCACTAGTGGCCAGAGCAGGCCAGATTATGGCAATTGTTATATCATTCAGTCTGCTCAGTATGATTTCATCAATGCTGGTTTCTGAGAGTCTGAGCGGTGATGCAGCTCAAATTAATCACGCTGGAACTTTAAGACTCCAGGCAATGAAGATCTCTCGCGCCTATTTAATCAAAAACTCTACTCAACTATCTGATGAAATTACTGTTTTTGAAACTAAGTTACAACACCTCTTTGCAGGTGGTCTTACAAGCGCACGGGAAAATAAGGAAATTGAAATTCAATATCAGGTAGTACTCAAAAAGTGGTCAGCCCTCAAAAAAACTGAAGACCCTTTAAACCAGCTTCCATTTGACCAGTTTGTTCTAGATATCGATAAATTGGTTACCTTACTTCAACTGGAATCGGAGAAAAAGCTTAGTCTGTTACGACTTATTCAAGGAATAGGTCTGTTATCAATATTAATTATCTCGTTTGTTGTTTTGTTCAGGCTCAATAGAACGCTGGTAACTCCCCTCAAACAACTAGTTGAAGTCGCAGCAGAAGCAGGCAAAGGTAACTTTGAACTAAAAGCAAAATATGATGGGGATAATGAATTAGGGGTATTAGCTCAAACCATCAATCAGATGTCAGATGAATTGAAGTCAACTTATCAGGACTTCGAACAAAGAGTTTCACAAAAAACAAGAGAATTGACTCGTACTAACCAGTCTTTGGAAATTCTTTACCATGCAGCTAATAACCTTGCGAGTATAGAACACCAACAGAGTGAGAAACAGATTATTCAGGATCTGGAGTCTATTCTTGGTTTTGGCAAAGTATCAATTGAGAGAGAATCTTCAAGGGGTAGCAAAATGAAAATAAATATTGCAAACCTTGATACAAATTCTGAACAGCTATGTTTAGAAAGAAGACAGTTTCCATTAGAAAAGAAAACTGAAATTTTTGGTTATCTAGTATGGCAATTTCCAAAAATTGAACAATCGAGTGACTGGCAAACACAACTATTAAAAGCAATGGCTGATATTTTAGCAACAGCAGTTGAACTGGAACAAAAGCGAAATACTGAAAACCGTTTATTAATTGTCGAAGAACGCGCGGTGATTGCACGAGAATTGCATGATTCTCTCGCTCAATCACTATCATACTTAAAAGTACAGATGAGTTTACTGACCCGTAAAATGCAAAAAGACGTACCTAAAGAACAGATCAGTGAAACCATTGAAGATATTAAACAAGGGTTAAATATCGCTTATCAACAGTTACGGGAGTTACTAACAACATTCCGATTGAAGCTAGAAGATCCATCAATAGAAAATGCCCTTCAAGGTACAACCACAGAGTTCAGTGCCAAGTGTCAGCATCCGGTCAAACTGGATTTCCAAATTCCATCAAACTTGTTATCTGCTAATCAGGAAATCCATGTACTGCAAATAGTACGTGAAGCCTTATCGAATATTCATCGGCATGCAAATGCATCCAATGCAGAAGTTTCAGTGCTCAATATTGCCAACAAAGTGAAAGTACAAATTTGGGATGATGGTGTTGGTCTACCGACGAAAATGGGACAACAGGGGCATTTTGGATTAGGAATTATGGAAGAAAGAGCCAAGTCTCTCAATGCCTTGATTGACATACAATCACAGCAAAATGAAGGAACTTGTGTCACTGTTGAGTTTAAATACTAGTCGGAATTTATTCACCGGCTAACAGATAATTGAAGAAGAGTTAAACCATGAGTAATGCAAAAATAATATTGGTTGATGATCACCCAATGCTACGCAAAGGGGTTGCCCAGTTAATCTCTCTTGAAGATAACCTGGAAGTTGTTGCTGAAGCCAATTCAGGTGAAGAAGCAATAACTCTTGCCATTAAATATGCTCCGGACCTGATATTGTTGGATCTCAACATGAAAGGACTCAGTGGAATCGATACGCTAAACGCGCTAAAACGAGCAGATATTAATAGTAAAGTGATTATGTTCACTGTTTCAGATAACGAAACCGATGTTTTACAGGCACTAAAATTTGGCGCCGATGGTTATTTATTAAAAGACTCTGAACCTGAGGAGTTAATAGACAAAATCAATCTCGCATTAAATGGCGAACTCGTATTAAGCAGTCCCTTAACCCAAATCCTGGTGCGTTCATTACAATCCTCAGACAAGCCAAATCCGATTGATACATTAACTCAAAGAGAAATTGAAATACTGAAGCATATCGCGGCGGGAAAGAGCAACAAGGTGATCGCCAAAAAACTAGGTATTACTGAAGGTACCGTTAAAGTTCATGTTAAAAACCTGTTGAAAAAACTTGAGTTAAAAACTCGAGTCGCAGCCGCAGTGTGGGCTGTAGAACAAAAAATAACCCACTAAAAATGGATCGCTCGCCAGAAAGTCTGGCGAGGTCTGGCTGACATAAAGTCAATTAGCCGGCACATCTCAAGCGAAATTCAATAAGTGCTTCTCTATTGCTCAAGAAAATTGTTAGCGATAGCATCCCTAAGTAGTTTTTTATGTTGCTCAGCTTTGATAGAAAAATACATCACTGCCATGCAAAGTGCTAGAACGCCATACAAGAGCATAAAACAAGCCGTATGAATTCCAATCAAATCGACAGCAACACCAAAAATGACAGGTAGGGTTACTCCACCCATCGCACCAATTGTTGCAACCGTGCCGCCAACACTTCCCATATGATCCGGATAGTGATCCTGGATCACTTTGTAAACACTCGCCCGACCAAAGCCCTGAGCAATACCAATAATAAAGATTAAAAAAGTAAACACCCAGACATTGATATCAATAAAAAATTTAACATCCTTTTCAACACCGTGAATAATCATGGTAGTTGGTGGGTAACTGAGGAAGAATAAGCAAACCAGACAAACCCAGAAAACACTCCAGTTAACCGCCCTGCCACCGTAGCGATCAGCAAACCAACCTCCAAGAGCTCTTACCATACTGGAAGAAGTCACAAACAACAGGGTAAACAGCATCGCAGTTTCAAGGTCAAGCTGATAGGCATTCATATAATATTGTGGTAACCATAACAGTAACGCAAGGAAGCTACCGAAAACGAAATAATAATAGAGTCCAAAGCGCCAAACCTGTGGCTCTTTAAGCGGTGCCAGGTGAAACTTAAGACTGGTTTCACGGCGCTTTTCCATATAGGGCGTTTCTTCTGGAGCCAGTAGTGTAAAAAGCAATACCATCACTCCCATACCAATAGAATAAAAAACTCCAATTGCCTCCCAGCCCCAGTACCTGATGATCAGTGGTGCAAGTGCCAGAGTGATTGCGGCACCAGCATTTCCAGCACCAAACACTCCCATCGCGTAGCCCTGCTGACGGCTTTCAAACCACACTGAGACATATCGAATCCCGATAGTAAAAGAAACCCCAGAGATACCAATGACAAAACCGACCAGAATATAACCGGTGTAGGACTCAATCCAGCGTAATGCCATAATCGCAGGAATGATGAATAGCATTTGCCCGATAAATAATTTACGACATGAATATTTCTCACATAAAAAGCCAACTGGGAACCTGAGCAACGCTCCAGTTAACATTGGTGAGGCTAGCAAAAAACCAAACTCTGTTGCACTCAGGTTTAGATTCTCTTGAATGCTGATCCCCATCACTGCATAGAGCGTCCACACAGAAAAATTGGCTGCAAATGCTAATGTAGCCATCAAAAGAACTCGGCGGGCCTGTTTAGTTTGAAAATCCATAAAACGCTCTTTATTGGTTGTACTGTTTAATCAATAATTTTGTAAAATAACATCATATATTTGAAAGAACTGTTTTTCCAGCATGATAGCGCTGATCTTGCCTTACTCCTAAATTGTACTAAATTTGATAGTACAATGTTGAATCAGTCCGAATCCTAGACTTAAAACTACCACTTTAGTGATATATCGTATCACTATAAATAGTTAGTATGCAGTCTATGTTAATTCAGATTGATACAGATCAGGCTTCCAGTGGGTTAAAGGGTAGAAAATCTGTCTGCAATTAACCCAAACGATCTATACATGACTTCATGTAAGGGGAAAAAAATAATGTCTAATGAAGGCAATCTTAATATTTTAAATTTAAAAGATCCGAAGATTAAAACGCTCCATATTACCTGGTTTGCGTTTTTTCTAACCTTCGTGGTCTGGTTTTCTCATGCACCCTTGATGGTGTTTATCAAAGAAGCTTTTAACCTGACAACGCCTCAGGTCAAAGCGCTATTAATTTTAAATGTAGCATTAACAATACCAGCCCGTATTGCAATTGGCATATTAGTTGATAAGTTTGGCCCACGTATTATATACAGTGGCTTACTAGTTATTTCCAGCTTCATCTGTATGGGCTTTGCCATGGCTAACAGTTATGAACAGCTCGCTCTATTCCGCTTCCTGCTTGGCTTTGTCGGTGCTGGCTTTGTAATTGGTATTCGTATGGTTGGCGAATGGTTTCCGGCTAAACAGGTTGGTGTTGCTGAAGGTATTTACGGCGGCTGGGGAAACTTTGGTTCGGCAGCAGGTGCAATGTCTTTACCTACCATCGCTCTTTTATTTGGCGGTGATGATGGCTGGCGTTATGCGCTGGGTTTAACTGGTGTTTTGGCTGGTATCTATGGCTTATTCTACTATACCGCAGCAAGAAACACTCCAAAAGGTTCAACCTACTTCAAGCCTAAAAAGTCGGGTGGCCTTGAGGTAACAAGTCGTGGGGACTTCTACTTTTATCTGCTAATGAATATTCCAATGTATGTCGCACTGGCAGTTCTCGCATGGAAATTATCACCAACAGGCGTAGCATTGTTAACCACTCAAACCATGTATATCATGTGGATCGCATTAGTAGCCCTGTTTATCTTTCAAACCAATGCCATTTATCAGGTTAACAAAGAAAATTTAACTAAAGGTGTACCTGATCTGGAAAAATACAAGTTCAAGCAAGTTGCTATATTAGATATCGCTTACTTCGTTACTTTTGGTTCTGAGCTAGCAGTTGTATCAATGCTTCCATTGTTCTTTCTTGATACATTCCAGGGGCTGGACCCAGTAAAAGCGGGCTTACTTGCCTCTGGTTTTGCCTTTATGAATTTAGTTGCACGTCCAACTGGCGGTTGGTTTAGTGATAAGTTTGGCCGTCGCAAGAGCTTGATGATTTTGATTGGCGGTTTAGCAATTGGTTACTTTGTTCTAGGTAACATTGATAGTAGCTGGTGGATCCCTGTTGCAGTAATTTCTACTATGTGTTGTTCTTTCTTTGTTCAGGCGGGTGAAGGTGCGGTATTTGCGATAGTGCCGCTAGTTAAACGTCGTATGACTGGACAGATAGCAGGAATGGCTGGCGCTTACGGCAATGTTGGAGCGGTTACTTATTTGACAGTTCTTTCTTTTGTCGACTACAGTACCTTCTTCTATGTTATTTCAGCATCCGCAGCGGTTATTTTCTTTGCATGCTGGTTTATCGATGAGCCTAAAGGTCAAATGGCAGAAGTAATGCCTGATGGCAGTGTTCATCTAATTGATGTTGAGTAAAAGACCGAAAAATATTAAAAGCCTCTTTTAAAGGGGCTTTTTTTTAACAGTTGTAAGGCTAAAAATATCTCGGGATCAGGCTATGACAGAAAAGAATCAATCCACAACCATTAATGAGCCAGAAGTAGTCAATGAAGTTGATCTATCCACCTCCAAAGCTTCCTCATTATTGGTCGATATTGGTTCACACTCTATCAAGGGAGTCAAAGCCGAAAATGAAGACTTTGTCGGTAGCTACACTCCAGAAAATTTACTTCAATTGGAAAATAAAGGAATTGCAGTCGCGGTAGCCGATGGGGTAAGTAGCGCTGAAGCTGGTAAAGAAGCAAGTGAGACGGCTGTTACCAACTTTATTGAAGATTACTTTCAAACTCCGGACACCTGGTCGGTCAGTCATGCAGGGCAAAAGATTCTAACTGCAATCAATCTTAAGCTGTACCGAAAAAGCCATGAGTTTGTCAATGAAGAGAAAGGATATTTGTGTACTTTCAGCGGTATGGTTTTAAAGTCTCAGATTGCCCATATTTTCCATGCAGGCGACAGCAGAATTTATCAACTACGTGAAGGAGAATTTAAGCAGCTGACTCGTGATCATATTGCAACACTTGGTAAAGGCAGAAGTATTCTGGCAAGAGCAGTTGGAATGGATAGTAGCCTACACATTGATTATTCTAAAATCCCTTTAGCTGAAGGCGATATTTATATGATTTCAAGCGATGGGGTGCACGACTTTGTTGAGCAGCAAACTATCGTTTCAACATTAAGTTCTGAGCTATCAGCGCAACAAAAGGCAGAACAATTGGTGACATTAGCACAGCAGGCAGATAGTGATGATAATATCAGCAGCCTTGTCATTGAAGTTAACCAGCTGCCTAAACAAAGTCTCAATGATTACAATATTAAGCTGACCCGTTTACCATTTCCACCAGAACTGGAAGTGGGAATGAAGATCGATGGCTATTTGATTAAGAAAGAGCTGTTTGCCAGCAGTCGCAGCCAGTTATATCTGGTGGAAGATGAGGAAACAGGTCAACAGGTCGTGATGAAAACCCCTTCCATCAATTTTGAGGGTGACACATCTTATATCGACCGCTTTATTCAGGAAGAGTGGATTGGAAAACGGGTTGAGAGTCCTTATGTTGTAAAAACACTTCGTCAGAATAGACCGAGAACCTTTCTCTACTACCTGATGGAATATGTACATGGTGAAACGCTCGAAAAATGGATCAAAAAAAATCAATTTCCCCGCCCCAAAGTAGCAATAAAGATTATTGAGCAAGTTGCTGAAGGACTAAAAGCCTTTCATAATCAAGAAACGATTCATCAGGATCTAAAACCTGGTAATGTAATGATAACGACCGAAGGCGAAGTTAAAATAGTTGACTTTGGTTCGGTTTATGTTGCGGGCATTGCTGAAGTCTTTCGTCCTCTGGAACATGAAGGGGCATTGGGAACAGCATCCTACTCTGATCCTCAGTATTTGATGGGAATCAATTCAGGTGTACAGGGAGATCTTTATGCTCTGGCCACCATTACCTACGAAGTATTTACCGGTGAATTACCTTACGGAAATGCAATAGAGGAATGTCAGGCTGCAATGGATTATGATCGTTTAAGATATCGAACTGCTCATCAGTTTAATCCCGTAATTCCTTTATGGTTCGATCGAGCACTTGAAAGGGGCGTCGCTTTTGACTTAGAGAAGCGCTATGCATCAATGGACTCATTTTTAAAAGATCTTCACCATCCAAATCCTGACTATTTACTGGATGACCCAACTTACAAGAAAGATAAAAGCCAGGCTCTATTCTGGCAATTAATTTCTGGTTTCTGGCTATTAACATTAGTTCTGGTTTATATGTTATTTTCGTAAAAAATCAATTTATCGATAATCAGTTAATAGTATCAATGTTGATGGTCCATCTGTATTTCAGAGTTTCCATGTGACTGGTAAGGCACAGGTGGAAGCCTTGGCTTAAACCCCAGGTTGACCATTTTTAACAGAAATGGGTCAGACTCATTGTCACCTATATCATCGTAGTCTGTCATCTTATAGTCGGCACGTTGAGAGAACTGGCTGGATATAGTTGCTTTATCGAAAATTAACTTATTCAACTTCCATTCTAGCAACCTTCCATTCGCTTCAAGCGAAACTTTTTTAGCAAGCTTAAAATGTTCCAACCAGAAAACATCCATTTTTCTTTCTTTAGTTGTTAAGTCAAAATACCTGGTTGCTAAGCAATGTCTATCGAATTCAAAGTCTTGCTCAGCATGTCGAATAAGGTCTAAATCGGCTTCGCTGTTTGGCAAAAACTCTGAGTTAGAATATTGCGGTAAAGAAATGTCTACAAGAGAGTATTTTGACCGCCATAAAGCCTGACTTCTGGCTTTACCAATAACTGAAGGTTGATATTCAATTCCTCTCTGGTATTGATCAAAAAGTTTATCCAGCTTTAACCGGGAATTTGAATTAACACTCCAGATATCGATTATGGCCTGTTGCTTATATTCATAGGCCACTTGCTGTCCCATTCTCCATAAGTTAATTGTTTGTTTTTCAGTTTCTGATTTCGCTGTACCATCGATATTTGCGTTGCCACTGATCACTTCATATTCAGCCCCAATCATTTGGTAATCACTGACACATTCAGCAAAAACCTGGTAGCCGAATAAACTGATTATATTCACTAACAAAGTTGTTAACCATTTCATTTTATCACTCCATTCAATAGAAAAGATATGATATAAAATCATATCTATTAAAAGTGAACATCCCTGTTCAAGCGACTTCCGTTGGGGCAGATATACTCAATTGAGTAATAGATATCAGATTTTTATCTTAATTGACTCTCGGCTGAATTAACCAAATCTGCAGCAAAGTCCATAATATGAAAAATGATATTCTGCTCGTTGGTTCCATTCACCAGATGTGCCCCCGGTCCCGAGGCAAATATATAGACATCTTCACCGGCATGGGTTTCCGCAGAAGTCGGAACTAAGGTTTCCTGATGAAACCCGCTTGACAAGGTGTTTATCTCAGATAAATCCACTCTTCCTACAACAGAGGATTCAGCATAAACTGCATCAGCATTGGTTTCATTACCAAGGTTTCGATAACCCCGTCCATTGGTATATCCAACGGTGGTGTATGGCAGATCATCACTCGCCAGCGCAACCTCATCAGAACCAACATTGACCACTTTACCTAAAATTGGGTTGCTCCTTTTAGGATAACCAGCAATGGTAAACACATGGCTATGATCTGCAGTCACAATAATTAAAGTCTCATCGGGATTCGTATTGTTCATTGCAACTTGAACCGCATTGGCAAATTCAACCGTATCAGTTAGCGCGTTAAAGGCACTTCCTGCATGGTGACCATGATCAATTCTTCCAGACTCAACCATCAGAAAAAAACCATTGGCATTGTTATCAAGTATATCGATAGCCTTTGCTGTCATTTCCTGTAATGATGGCTCTCCTGCGATATCGTTATGACGATCGGCTTCGTATTGCATGTGAGACTCGTTAAACAGGGCAAATACTCGATTGGTGATGGCTGGATCAATTGCATTGAACCCGACTTGATCGAAAACATAACTCCCATCAAGGTATTTTGCTTGCCACTCAGTGATTAAATCTCTTCCGTCAGTTCTATCGCCTTCGATTGAGCTTGAAGCGTCGGCAGAATTATACGCTGCATCTTTAGGAATAAAGTGACGTCGACCACCTCCCATAACAACCTCCAGTCCATCAACATCTAACCCCGGATATCTTGCTTCCAGATTAGGCTCAAAGTTCACCAATTGATCGGCAATATCCTGACAACCGGCTGCAATTGCAGCTGCAGGCATATCAGAAATATCCTCCCAATTGCGGTCAGCTGATTTAGCATAGGTTGCTGCTGGTGTCGCATGAGTAATCCGTGCCGTAGATAAAATTCCTGTTGACTTACCTGCTATTTCAGCTAGCTCCAGTGCACTGGTTAACTCACTGCCAGTCACTGATGAACAATCACCACGAACCACCGACTCTGCCACACCTATCACCCCGACATCAGTTTTTACACCAGACATCATTGCAGTCATAGTGCCTGCGGAATCAGGTGTTTGAGCATCAACATTGTAAGTTTTAGCTAATCCGGAAAATGCCAGTTTCTCGAAGCTTAACGAATTTTCCTCACCAGACATTCCTTTTTGCTGACCGGCAAGAATTCGAGCCGCGGTAACCGTTGACACACCCATTCCATCACCAACAAATAAAAGAATATTTTTTGCTTTTCCTCGAGTTTTGATAATTTCAGCAATGTTTTTTCTTGCATCATCAACCTGGCCTTCAGATTTTATATACCAGGGATTATCGGTATTGATCGCAACGTCCTGATTACTTAGCGTTTTTATCGAGGGGTTACAAACATATTGAATACCAGTAACCTCTGACACAGCTAGTTCACCATCGGCGTTAGTATCGATACCGGTATTGATTTGGACTCCACCATTAAGACAGTTTTCGTTACCAACAGGCAAAGTGTTTTGCTCAATAAGACTGGTTAATCCATCATCGCCATCAAGTCCATCTTTGCCATCATCGATACAACCTGTTAGCCCAATGAGAGCGACCATCATCGCTGACAATTTAAACTGATTATTCGCTATTTGTTTCATGATTAACTCCCAATTATTGTCCGATCAAATCCAATGCCTGGTTGATCATATGAAATACAACACTTTGCTCTACAACACCTTGTGCTAAATGTGCACCTGGCCCACTCGCATGAATTGACACATCTTCACCAGCGTGTGTTTCAGAACTTCTGGGAATTGTCGCTTCCTGGTGAAATCCCGAAACGCCGGTATCAAATCCTGAGAGATCAACCCTTCCAGCGAGAGGTTCCTGGTCATAAGTTACATCAGCATTGGTTTCACCTTCCATAAATCTGAAACCGCGCCCATTGGTATAACCTAATGTTGTATAAGGCATGTTATCTGCGGCCAGTGCAGGTTCTGTTTTACCAACATTCACTACTTTTCCTAATATCGGATTGCCTCGCTTTGGATAACCTGCGATAGTGAAAACATGACTATGATCAGCCGTCACAATGATGAGTGTTTCTTCAGGATTAGTCTTTTCCAATGCAGCTTTAATCGCCTTCGAAAACTCAACGGTATCAGTTAGTGCGTTAAAAGCGCTTCCCGCATGATGGCCATGATCAATTCTTCCTGATTCCACTGTTAACAAATAACCT
>CBDUHU010000064.1:0-11035 GCA_965366725.1 uncultured Kangiellaceae bacterium | reverse complement strand
ACTTTAGGACTGGGATTATCTTTACCGCTCTACTCGGCTTCCATGTATATCTGGGAAAAGCAACTATCTATTCGGATCTTTATTACTCTGGTTCTGGTCATTGTGGTTGCATTTATCTGGACACTGGTCAGAATGGGAATTTTTGTCTGGATTACCTCTGTTTCCGATATTTGGTCTGATCTGGGAGGCTGGTATTTTAGTAGTATTTTTATATTCCTTTGCTGGTCCGGTCTATTTCATGGAACCAGGTATTACCAACTACTTGAATCTGAACATCGGGTAACCCTAAAAGCGGAAGCCAATACCAAAGAAGAGCAATTTAAGCGTATGGCAGCCCAGTCGATAGCCAGGGATGCGCAAATAAAAATGCTACGTTATCAATTAAATCCTCATTTTTTATGTAATACACTTAATGCTATTAATTCTCTGATAGAAAGTGAGGAATCTGAAAAGGCACAAAAAATGACAATACAGCTAAGTCGTTTTTTACGCTACTCACTTGATAACAATCCAAACACTAAAGTCACTTTAAAAAATGAAATTAACGCACTTAACTTATATCTTGAAATTGAAAAAACACGGTTTGGTGAGCGACTGAAACTTGATTTTGATATTGATAGCAAAGCTGATTCTGCGGGGGTTCCGAGTTTACTATTACAACCGATTATCGAAAATTCAATGAAACATGTTATTGCAAAGAATGAGAATGGTGGAACGATTAAGTTACGCGCCAGAGTAAAAAACAATCTGTTAATAATTGAACTTAGCGATTCGGGAAATGAATCGCCGATTGAACAAAGTAAAATGCGAGGTTTTAACCGACGCGGCATTGGCTTAAAAAACATTGATCAACGTTTAAAAGTTGTTTATGAAGATAACTATAAAATTGATTTGCAGCTGGAACCTTCCGGCGGCCTAAAAACCAGCATTAGAATCCCTTATGAACCGTTAACGACAAGCCACAATTAACGGATAAGATATGAGTGAAAAACATGACTAAATTAAAAACTATTCTAGTTGATGATGAACCTCTTGCCAGGAGCTTATTACGAGCAAAACTTAACAAGATATCTGGTATAGAAATTATTGCAGAATGCAAAAATGGCCGCGAGGCAATAGAACAAATTATTTCACTATCTCCCGATCTGGTATTTCTTGATATTCAAATGCCTGGAATTGATGGTTTTGGTGTTATTCAAAATTTACAGGTAGAATTGATGCCGTTGGTAGTTTTTGTGACTGCTTATGATCAGTATGCGTTAGATGCATTTGATGTATATGCAATTGACTATATTTTAAAACCTATTGAAGATGAAAAAATTCACAGAGCAGTAACTCGAGCGAAGGAACGAATAAAAAACAGTGAACACTCAATCGATAAATCTGGCGTAATTAGTGCAATCGATCAAATAAAAAACAATAAAGTCAACACTTTTCATTCGCAAACAAAAAAACCTGCAACAGACCCAGCTTTTCTGAATGATGGTAAGGTTGTCATTAAAGACCGAGAGGAAATTATTATTTTGAAGCAGTCAGATATTCAATGGGTTGATGCCGCTGGAGATTATGTCTGTATTCATTCTGCCGGGATTACTCATATCAAAAGAAGTACCCTGAAAAGCCTGATAAACGAACTTAACCCGACAATCTTTAAGCAAGTTCACCGCTCAACAATAGTCAATCTCAATTACGTTAAAAAAGTCATACCACATACCAAAGGAGAGTTTTTCCTCAAGCTGGGCGATTTTGACAAAGTTAAAGTGAGTCGTAACTACCGTGATGTGATTAAGCAATTTTTGCAAAGCAACTAAGCTCTGCTTAGAGATAAAAATTCAAAACAGGAATCCAGATACTGCTTACCTTGATATATAAAAAACCATCATATGCCTTGAGTTTTTTGTATTGACAATAGTCGGTAAACAAAGTGTAGTTGTGAACACAGCTAACAAACTACTCCAAACTAACTCAGCACAAGTCCATTTCAGCTTATTTTAGTTGAATCCTTGATGATTAGAGATAATCTAAAGCATTACACACAAATTTCTCTATTAAAACATAATGTCTCAGTTTAATGAGACTCAGCACGTAAATTTTTTACTCAGAATTTTCCAGGTTAAATATTACTTTAAATAGCTAAGGGTATGAGCATATTTTTAAGGAACTAATCTATGTCTTCAGCGTCGTTATCCTATCAGAAAAAACCACCCTCTCCCCCAGAGGATGATGCCCTTTGTGCGCTCGTAAAGAAAATGACTTTAGTAGAGAAAATCGGTCAGATGAGTCAATGGTCTACTACAGAAAACGAGATCACCGAAGAATTTCAACAGGCATTACAACAAGGTCAGGTGGGCTCGGTGCTTAATCAGGTTAATTTAAGCACAATCAATCAAATGCAGCGTATTGCAGTAGAAGAAAGTCGGCTGGGTATTCCGTTATTAGTGGGTAGAGACGTTATTCACGGGTTTAAAACTATTTTTCCCATACCACTTGGTCAGGCGGCCAGCTGGTGTCCGCAACTGGTAGAACGCTGTGCCAAAGCTAGCGCAATGGAAGCGGCAAAAGCAGGGATTAACTGGACCTTCGCACCAATGATTGATATTAGCCGTGATCCCCGCTGGGGACGGATTGCAGAAAGTCTGGGTGAAGATCCCTTTTTGTGCTCACAATTAGCGACAGCAATGGTCACAGGCTTTCAAGGAGGATCTCTTGCTAAACCGGGAACCATCGCAGCTTGTGCCAAGCATTTTGCCGGTTATGGAGCATCCGAAAGTGGCAAAGATTATAATACAACCAGTATTCCCGAAACTGAATTACGCAATGTGTACTTTCCACCTTTTCTTGCAGCCCAGGCGGCTAATGTAAGAAGTTTTATGACCTCTTTTTCTGATCTCAACGGAATACCAGCAAGCGCTAACCAATGGTTAATGAAAACAGTCCTTCGACAGGAATGGCAGTTTGACGGCATTGTTGTGAGTGACTGGGACTCAATTCTCCAGTTAATATCACACGGTGTAGCGGCAAATGAAAGCGAAGCTGCTTCACTCGCATTTAATGCAGGCATTGAGATGGAAATGAACAGTAACTTATATCGAACCTGGTTGCCTGACTTGATAAAAAAACAGCCTCAACTTATCCAGGAGCTGGATAAGATGGTTTATCGTATTCTCAAGCTAAAAGCACAATTGGGCTTATTTAAAAATCCTTATGTCAACCCAACTGATTCAGCTTTCACACACAAAGAAAACCACCTTCAGTTAGCCAAAGAGTGTGCCATAAAAAGTTGTGTTCTATTAAAAAATGATAAACAAGCGCTTCCTCTATGTAAGAAAAATTTAGCCTCACTGGCTGTTATTGGGCCATTGGCTGACGACCAATATGAACAACTTGGCACCTGGATTTTTGATGCTGACGAAACATTGAGTGTTACTCCTCTCAAAGCCATTGAAGAATATCTGGCAGGCAAAGTAACAGTAAATTACTGTAAAGCGATGGAAAATACTCGAAGTTTATCTAAAGCCTGTTTTGATGATGCAGTGGCGCTGGCCAGTCGTAGTCCGGTTACTATTCTTTTTCTTGGAGAAGAATCCATTTTATCAGGTGAAGCACATTGTCGTTCCAGATTAGATCTTCCCGGTAGACAGCAACAACTTATTGAAGCTATTGCAAAAACAGCTACCAGTATTGTGCTTGTTATCATGGCAGGAAGACCGTTAACCTTAGAACCAGTTCTGGATAAAGTTGACTCATTAATATACGCATGGCACCCGGGAACAATGGCAGGTTCAGCAATTTGCGAACTTCTATTTGGCTTAACTTCCCCTTCAGGAAAACTGCCAGTTACTTTCCCGCGAAGCGTGGGCCAAATTCCCATTTACTACGGTCATAAAAATTCAGGTAGACCAGCGCAGCAAGAAAATTTTGTCAAAATCGAAGATATACCTGTCAGAGCTCCACAAACTTCATTCGGCATGACTGCAACTCATCTTGATGTTCATTTCTCGCCATTGTTTTCATTTGGTTTTGGACTAAGTTATAGCCAATTTAAATACACAAAGCTAAATTTAAACAAGCAGACGGTATCACCCGATGAAGATCTATCAATCAGTGTTATCATCAGTAATATTGGTGACTATGCTGGCGATGAGATTGTTCAACTCTATACCAGAGATTTGGTTGCAAGTATTACTCGTCCGGTAAAAGAACTAAAGCGTTTTAAACGAATTCACTTAAAATCAGGTGAATCCAGAAAGGTTGAGTTTCAGCTTTCCACTGATGACCTGGCTTTTTATAATCAAAAATCGCAGAGAGTAACTGAAAGCGGAAAGTTTCTACTTTGGGTTGGTGGAAGTTCACAAACAAGTTTAGTAAGCGAGTTTAATATTATCGTGGAAGATTCTGGCGATGCCCAAAATGTGTAACAAGCGCCCTTTGATACGATTGATTTTTATAATTAGTCGAACAGAAATAATCGAGTAATAAAATGCCTTTATCAGCGAATACTCAAATAATTAAAAAGCGAGTTGATAAACTTGTTTCCAGAATGACCTTAGCACAAAAAATAGGTCAGATGACACAAGTTGAACGATCTACATGTTCACCTGAGCAAGTCAGAAAATATCATATTGGTTCGGTTCTCAGCGGGGCAGGTTCTTTTCCCCCGGAAAATACCCCACTTGCCTGGCTTAATATGAATGAAGCCTATTGGCAAGCATCGATGAACACCAACCAGGATCAAGTAGCAATCCCAATTATATATGGCGTGGATGCCATTCACGGCCATAACAATGTTAAAGGTGCAACTATCTTTCCGCACAATATCGGCCTGGGTGCAGCCAATGATCCAGAACTGGTTAAACGGATAGCACGAATAACCGCGCGCGAGATGTTGGCAACGGGGGTTGACTGGACTTTCGCACCCAACCTGGCGATTGCTCAGGATAACCGCTGGGGACGAACTTATGAAAGTTTTGCGGAGACTCCTGCGATAGTAAGTGCTTATGCTGATAAAATGATTGATGGATTACAGGGAGGATTTGATACAAACACACCCAATGTTATTGCTTGTGTAAAGCACTGGATAGGTGATGGAGGAACCAATCATGGTATTGATCATGGAAATACTAAGCTCTCACTTGAAGCCTTAAAAGAAACGCATATTGCGCCCTATCATCAAGCGATCAATGCTGGTGTACTTACAGTAATGGCTTCTTTTAGCAGTTGGAATGGTGACAAATGTCATGGTAGTCATTTTCTTCTCACTAGACTACTTAAAGAACAACTCAAATTTCACGGTTTTGTTGTATCCGATATGCACGGTATCGATTTTCTGTCCAATGACTTTTATTCTGCGGTAGCATTGGGCGTTAATGCGGGTATTGATATGTTTATGGTGCCACAATGCTGGCAAGAATTTATTCAACACCTGCATGAGCATATAGAGCTAGGTACAATTTCTATGAGCAGGATAAATGATGCGGTCGGTAGAATTATCTCTGTAAAGATTACTTCCGGACTATTCGACGCTCCTTCACCACTAAATCGCCCATGGTCTAACGATAAGAATTTTGGTTCAATACAACACCGAAAAGTGGCGCGTGAAGCGGTAAGAAAATCGATGGTCTTGTTAAAAAATAGCAATCACTGTCTTCCTGTCTGCAAGAATGCACGAATTCTGGTTGCCGGTAAAAATGCGGATAATATTGGACATCAGTGCGGAGGTTTTACCGTTGAATGGCAGGGTACATCAGGCAATAGTTCTATTATTGGCGGGCAATCAATCTGGGACGGGATAAAAGCAGTTGCATCAAATGCACAATTGCACACGAAAACAGACTGTGAGCTATTCACTAAAAAGCAGTTAAAAAAACAGTTTGATCTTGCAGTTTTAGTCATTGGAGAGCGACCATATGCAGAAGGGCTTGGAGATATTCGCGATAACGATAAGATCATTGTTGAAGCGGGTTCGCAAATAGATGGTCAAATCAATATGCAAACACCTTATGGAAATAGCCTGAAGCTGGAAAAGTTACATCCGGAAGATATTGCCATGGTTCGAAAAATTTCCAGCACAGGTATTCCGATAGTCTGTATTCTAATTTCCGGACGACCGCTTATCATTGATAAAGAATTAGAAATTTCAGACGCATTTATTGCTGGCTGGTTACCTGGTTCAGAAGGTAGTGGTGTTGCTGATGTATTATTTGGCGATTATAACTTTCAAGGAAAGCTCTCATTTACCTGGGATCAACAAAATTTATTGCAGGAACCTGCAAACCATAACCAGCGAAAGATCTTATTTCCCTATGGTTATGGCCTTCGAATTTAACCAAATAATATCACGCCTGTATCGACCACTCTCAGCTTTAGTAACGGTAGTGATGGTATCTTTCTCTTTTCTTCAACGGCGCTAATAATAAATAAAACACCCAGGCAAACCAGGTAATAAATATTACCGCCAGAATCCACGCAAACTTCTCTTTGCCATCGGTTCTATCAGAACCAATAATCAGAACAATTGGCAACAACCAGATAATAAAACCAGCCATCATGGCAAAAAGTACGAATATACCGCCGA
This sequence comes from uncultured Kangiellaceae bacterium, assembly GCA_965366725.1. Classification (GTDB taxonomy): domain Bacteria; phylum Pseudomonadota; class Gammaproteobacteria; order Enterobacterales; family Kangiellaceae; genus Aliikangiella. Next base: position 4,461 of record CBDUHU010000064.1, on the reverse strand, counting down.
TAAATTCCATAATTACTCCTCCTGTTAAAAACTTAAAAGGAGCAATAAACAGGCCAATTAAAAAATAAGCTTAAGATTCATAAGCTTAAGTCAATTTTCGTTGGTGTGGTAACATCCTGAAATATAATATTTAGCGGATATGACCACCTTTATTAGTGTTTTTAACCTATAAAACTGGAGTAACTGGTAGATTGATATTTACTGTCTTAGCCGATATCCGGTACGAAACACCCACCAGATTAATATCAAACATAACAACATAAATAGTAATGTCATACCAACGCTGATCCTGATGTCCACATCTGCCACTCCGTAAAAACTCCAGCGGAATCCGCTAATCAGATAAACAACAGGATTGAATAAAGTAATTTTTTGCCAGATAGGTGGAAGCATATTGATTGAATAAAAACTGCCGCCTAAAAAGGTAAGAGGAGTCACTACCATTAAAGGGATCACCTGTAACTTCTGAAAATTGTCAGCCCAAAGACCAATGATAAACCCAAACAAACTAAAAGTGATTGCGGTTAAAACCAAAAAGCCTGCCATCCAGAACGGATGGACAATTTGATAATCTACAAACCAACTGGCAGTAAATAAAATTAATAGTCCAATCACAATTGACTTACTTGCCGCAGCACCAACATAACCGATTACTACTTCCACATATGACACCGGTGCTGATAACACTTCATAAATTGTACCTGAAAATTTAGGAAAGAAAATTCCAAAGGAAGCGTTTGAGATACTTTCACTTAGCAATGCCAACATGACTAAACCAGGAATAATAAAAGCGCCATAACTTACACCGTCGATATCTCCCATTCGTGAACCAATAGCGGCACCAAAAACAACAAAATAAAGTGTCGTTGATAATATCGGTGAAGCAATACTCTGCATTAATGTGCGCATTGTTCTTGCCATTTCAAAAAAATAAATCGCTCTTATTGCATAGAAATTCATGACTTTGACCTCACAAGGTTGACAAAAATGTCTTCTAACGAGTTTTGAGTAGAATTGAGATCTTTAAAATCAATACCATGACGATTTAGCTTCTTTAACAAGTCAGCAATTCCTGTTTGTTCATCTTGAGAGTCAAAGGTATAAACCAACTCAAAACCATCACTTACCAGCTCAAGTGGCAACTCGGTCAGTTCCTTTGGAATAGATTCAATTTTTGCCTGTAAATGCAAAGTTAGTTGTCTTTTCCCAAGTTTTCGCATTAGTTCTTTCTTCTTTTCAACTAAAATTATTTCACCATTATTGATGACCCCAATTCTGTCAGCCATTTCTTCGGCTTCTTCGATATAATGGGTAGTCAGAATGATCGTGGTGCCATTGTCTCGAAGTCCTCGAACCATATCCCACATATCTCGCCGTAACTCAACATCAACCCCTGCACTCGGCTCATCCAGAAACAATATTTCAGGTTCATGAGAAAGAGCTTTAGCGATCATTACACGGCGCTTCATTCCGCCAGATAAGGCCATCATGCGGGATTCTTTCTTATCCCATAGGGATAGTTGACGCAAGATCTGCTCGATGTAAGCGGGATTAGGTGCTTTACCAAATAGCCCTCGACTGAATGTAACCGCACTAATTACACTTTCGAATGCTTCAGTGGATAACTCCTGGGGGACCAGTCCAATTTTAGCTCGCGCTGAACGATATTCAGATACAACATTGAACCCATCAGCAATAATTTCGCCGCTTGTAGGATTAACAATGCCACAAATGCTACTGATTAAAGTTGTTTTCCCTGCCCCATTGGGGCCAAGTAGAGCAAAAATTTCACCCTTTTCGATATTCAGATTAATTTTCTTTAAAGCCTTAAAACCTGAGTCATAAACCTTACTCAGATCTTTAATTGCAATAATCGATGACATTATTACTCCTTTGTTTGGTAACTATACTCGGTTTGGACAGATGCAATGAGCAAGCCAATAAATCGATGGCAGGAAGCATATCAGAGAATTTGATCAGGTTGTTTATTTTCTTCTTTTTATCATCAGAACCAGGCTTTATTGATATTGCTTAAAGATAGCTTAACCACCAGTCCTTACGAGATTTCTTGACTAGCATAAACCATCGGCATAAGGGATAAAGTAAAATCAGTATGAATAACCAGACCAGATAAACGACAGGCAGTCCATACCCCCAGTTATCAGGATACAGAGTGAAATCACTTAACATTTTAGAAGCGTCATATCCTTGAAAAATCCCCACCCCTGCAGAAATGAAATGAATCAAATAGATATGTACAACATAAAAAAGAAACGGGACCCGGCCAAAAGTTACTAATATTTCGCCAATTTTTCCATTCCATGAGCCTGCATAACCTAACAGAATAAATGCCGGCCCCAAAGTGATGCATAAATACATTAATGATGGCGGATATTTATTTACGTTCATATAGTTCATGATTGTCTGTGATAAATTATTACTAACACTGATCCAGCTCGAAGGGTCTCCATATCCATTGAAACTTCTTAATAAAAAAAAGAGTGCCATCATAGTGAAACCCGTCGTTAGCAAAACCTGTCTCAATTTGAAATCATCCAGACAAAATACTCTGGCGCAACCAAAACCGAGAGCCATCACTCCAATCCAGGGTAGTAACGGGTAATAAAATAAAATGTGAACATTATCGCTAACAACTGACGATTGAGCATGCAGGGCAACCCAGAGAGGTGCTTCGTTCATCCCCCCTCCACCCGGAACAGGCCAAAAAGTATCGAGCGAATTATGGCCGACTAAAATAACTATCCCCAGGCCGAGTACAATATTAACAGGCAAGTATTGTAGGCCCCCTAATATAATCATTGATGCACCAATAACCCAGATAACCTGCATGATAATCAGTAAACTTCCACCCAATTCAGCAACTCCAAATGGGGAAAAAGTCCAGCCAGTCGAGACAATTACTATCTCAACAAAAATCAGCCATAAACCACGCTTGACTAAAAACAGGCCAAGTTGGTGTGAGTTCTTGCGCAACGCCATTAGTCCAGCTGAAGTTCCAGCCAGAAAAACAAACACTGGCGCACAGAAGTGAGTGACAAAACGTGTCAGAAATAAATCCCAGTCAATTCCAGAAGAGCCCATTGGATCAACACTTGCTGAGGCATAATAAAAGTAATCCCTGACATGGTCTATCGCCATAATAATAATTGCCAGACCACGAACACGATCGATTGTTGCAACACGATAAACTTGATTGTCGACTTGATTCATAACCACATCCTTAACTGGTCAATCTTGACTCAATTGATTAATTCAATATTTTTAAATAATGTTATTAAAACTTGGCTCCTAACAAACCTTGTAATAGAAAATCATGTACTAAATTATTAAGCAATTACTTATATCAAGTGGAGATTCCCATTTATGTCATAACAACAGCTATTTTGAAGCGAATCAGTTTAGCTTCTGGGCTGAAATTTATTCTGAAATAAAATAAATAGTGCCTATGATTAATAAAATATCAGATAGACAAGCTATGTTTTTCTACAATACTAATTAACATGCTAAAAATAACTTTCACTTCAATAAGTTAGTCACTAAGTAATTAATCGGCACCAGCTGCTTTTATGTGATCTTTGGCACATTAATGGATATTATCCTGACAAGAAAAGGCGCTATCTGCGATAAGCGGTTGATTTGTGTTAAACTGCTTGACTGATACAACTCTAGTCAAGTGGTTTATATCCAAGGAGAGAAATATGAAAAGCTTTCTGTTAACTGGTTCAATACTGTTACTGATTATCCTATCTAAACCTGTTCAATCTAGTGAACAGCTTAACTGGAATGAACTTGAATTTAAGTCGGCATCTGGAGTTCCTTCAGCCACACAACAAACTTATAATTTGAAAGGAATACTGCATATTGTTAAGACCCAATCAAAAGAAAAAAAGTTTCTTTACGTAACCACATCACGAAGTAGTAAAACTTCCCTGGTCAAGTCTTTCTGGGCCGATGTTAGCGGTCAATGGGATAACCATAAAAACCTGGCCACCGAAAGAATTAACTTTAGTGGCGAACTTAAAGGACAATTAAAAAGTGTTCTTAAGTGTTCAAAAGACCCCTGGTTATATCAGACAAGTTGTACCATCGTAGATATTAAGTTTTCGACTAATGAAACCCGGAGCAGAGATTGGTCAGGCTTAATCAGAGCGAATAGACAACCACTAACGGTGCACAAAGTGAATTTAGTGGATGCAACTCGTTTAGCCGCAAATTCTGTCAATACACCTCCTCCTCCAGCCCCACCTGCGGCTGAAACAGTTGTTACGGGTAAGTCTTTTAAAAAGCCGAAAAAGAAAAAACCGGTAGTTACTCTAAAAAAGACTAACACTTCTCAAATTAAAGCGTTGAAAAAAGTTAAAGCCAAAGAGTTGAAGAAAACATTTAAAAAACCATTGGAAAAAGAAAGTGATAAATAGCAAATCTGCTCTTTTGCAAATA